>JAFDGZ010000098.1 GCA_019309045.1 Deltaproteobacteria bacterium
GCCATCTCGATCAGCGTTGGGGATATGAGATATGGGATAGGAAGCCCTGGTGTTTTCAGTAAAGGCATCACTGTCCAGGTCCAAACGCCTGTTTGCCGAATCTATGGCAACATTTTCCAGGATTGTGCCGAAGCGTCTGGTGGTCTCATAGATTTCGGGCTCAGCCTCGGCAGACAACCTGATTGCCTTGGCGTAACATCCCCCTTCAAAGTTGAACACCCCATCGTCGCTCCAGCCATGCTCATCATCGCCAATAAGAGTCCTGTCTGGATCAGCTGAAAGGGTGGTCTTGCCTGTACCGGAAAGGCCGAAGAACAGGGCAACATCATCTTGATTCTTGCCGTAGTTTGCAGAGCAGTGCATGGGCAAAACATTGTGCTCCGGCAGCAGGTAAGTCATCACCGTGAGCATGGTCTTTTTCATCTCTCCTGCATAATGGCTGCCTGCAACGAAGGCCTCCATGCGCCCCAGATTGAGAAGGACAACTACTTCAGAATTGGTGCCGTCTTCTTCAGGATTGGCGTTGAAGCCCGCAGCATCGACAAGAGTGAATTTCGGCTGAAATTGGGCAAGCTTGGCGGCATCCAATTCCCGGACGAACATGTTGCGGGCAAAGAGATTGTGCCAGGCTTTCTCGGTAATCACCCGGATGGGAAGTCGATATTTTGGATCCGTACCCACGTAGCAGTCCTGGACATACAGGTCTTTGCCCTCGAGATACGCCAGAATTCGAGCCCGCAATGATTCGTAACGCTCGGGACTGAAGGGCCGGTTGACCTCGCCCCAGTAGATCTTGTCCTGGCTGGACGGCTCTCGTACCACGTACTTGTCATTGGGAGACCGCCCCGTATACTGACCTGTTCGAACCACCAGTGGCCCGAGATGAGCCATGAGCCCCTCATGGCGTTGCAGGGCCTGTTCATACAGGGCAGGACTCGATAAATTCCACCAGATAGCCCTGGCATTAGTTATGCCAAAGTCTTGCAAACCATGTAAACTCCTTACTTGACCTTGTTCTTGCATTTTGACCTCCAGTAGGTGTTTCGTAAACAGATCTGAGGTTGCAGACATGTCACTGTCGCATAAGGTAATCTACTATCTTGCAACCGCAGATCGCTCATGCCGACCAGCCAACCACTACAAGGTGTAAGTGAGCAGCCAGGACCGAGATGAAATACCCCAGGAGCATTCGCTCCTGAGCTGTTGCCATTTGTTGTGCTGTTGTCAGTCTGCAAGCACTGCAGCTCTAGGCATCAAATAGCGTCATGCCTGTTCCTCTCAAGTCCCGCACCGCTTGTTTGACCCGTTCAGCCATGGATTGTTCCGCAAGCTTCATATAGACCCGCGGATCGTATACCTTCTTGTTGCCCACTTCTCCGTCCACCTTGAGTACGCCATCGTCCAGAACCCCCGTGAAACACCAGATGAAAACGGCCCTTGCTGCCGTAGGCCTTTTCCAGAGCCTCCTGACCGTCCTTCAAAATCGAAGGCCTGAGTTTCACGTGACCAGGCTTGTAGACCCCGTGGACGTTGCCGAAGGTTGCCGCCACCAGGTAGCGGGCCTCCTTTACTTCATTCATCCGGCGAGCTGCCTCGAGCATATCCTCGGGGGTGGTGTACAGCTTTTTCCCCGCCCCTTCCCCACTGACTCCATCCTCTTCACCACCAACCACCCCTACTTCGATTTCGAGAATAATCTCACTCCGGTGACAGCGCTCCAGCAAAGGCACTGCTATGTCCAGATTCTCTTCTAAAGGCAAGGCACTGCCGTCGAACATGTGACTGTTGAAAAGATTGGACATACCTGAAGCACGACGTTTTTCTGTCTCTTCAATGAGCGGTATGACAAAACTTTCCAGCTTGTCTGCCTGGCAATGGTCTGTGTGAAGAGCAACATAGATGTCGTAGCGGTCTGCAACCCGATGTACGTGTTCAGCAATTGAAATTGCCCCCAGAACCATGTCCTTGACCGCCGACCCAGAAGCAAAAGCACCACCTCCGGTGGACACCTGAATGATGCCGTCGCTGCGACTCTCAGCGAGCCCCTTGAGTACAGCGTTTGCCGTGGTCAAAGACGTGACATTTATCGCTGGATAAGCAAACTTTTTTTCCGCTGCTCGGTCGAGCATCCTGCAGTAGGTTTCGTAGTCAGCTACAGGCATAGTGCCTCCTCTCAAGGCTTTCGGCCTAGAATTTCACTGGTCTGACAAAGGCATCTTTCCCGGCATATTTGGCTGCTGTGCCCAAATCTTCCTCGATGCGGAGCAGCTGGTTGTATTTCTCCACCCGCTCACCTCTGGCCGGGGCACCTGTCTTGAGATGGCCGGTATCCAGGGCCACAGTCATATCAGCGATAAAGCTGTCAACAGTCTCTCCACTCCGGTGCGACACACAGGCTCCCCAGCCGGCTCGCTGACACATTCGCACTGCCTCGATGGTCTCGGTCAGGGTACCAATCTGGTTGAGCTTGATCAGAGCGGCATTGGCGCAATTTTCCCGAATACCCCTGGCAATGTACTCCACATTGGTGACGAAGAGATCATCTCCCACCAGCTCCATCTTCTCTCCCAAACGGCTGTTGAGGACCTGCCAGCCCTGCCAGTCTTCTTCCGCCAAGCCGTCCTCCACAAGAATGATCGGATAGTTCCTGGCCAGCTCTTCATAATAGTCCACCATCTCTTCAGCAGTGCAGGTGCGCTTCTCTGTCCGCAGATTATAGAGCCCGTCTTCGAAAAACTCGCTGGAGGCCGGATCCAAGGCAATGCCCACCTCGGCCCCGGGTCTGAGACCGGCTTTCTCGATCCCTTTCACTATGACCTGCAGGGGCTCTTCATTAGATGACACATTGGGCGCAAAGCCGCCCTCGTCACCGATGCCCACGTGATGACCCGCATCCATGAGCACCGAACGCAAGGCATGATATATCTCGCTGGCCCATTGCAGAGCTTCCTTGAAGCTTGCCGCACCGTAAGGAGCAATCATGAATTCCTGGAAGTCTGAACCCTGCCAGCGGGCGTGCACCCCGCCATTCATTATATTGAGCATGGGAACAGGAAGGCGAACAGCATCTGGACCGCCAAGGTAGCGATACAGGGGAAGATCGGCCGCCATGGCTGCTGCCCGGGCTACCGCCAGAGATACACCCAGAATTGCGTTGGCTCCCAGTTTGCCTTTGTTGGCAGTACCGTCAAGTTCAATGAGAGACTTATCCACAGCCACCTGATTGCGAGCATCCAGCCCCTTCAGGGCATCATTGATAGGTCCGTTGACATTTTCCACAGCTTTCAGAACCCCTTTGCCGCCAAATCTTTGCGAGTCGCCGTCTCGCAGTTCCACGGCCTCGCGGGCACCGGTGGACGCCCCAGAAGGCACTCCCGCCCGAGACTGAATGCCACTGGCAAGAATTACCTCCACCTCCACGGTTGGATTACCGCGGCTGTCAAGAATCTCTCGGGCTCTAACTTTGCTAATTTCCGTGTTTCTTACATCAGACATATTTCCACCTCCTATTTGTCAGTTTTATCAGTACAGTGGTTTCGCAATAGGCGATATCAATCCTCTCGGGTGGATTGGTCCCGCCGCCGGGGTACTGCTCTTGTGGGGTAGGTCAGCGAAGCCATCCGGCAAACAGTCTGCCGTCAAACTAATCACTCACCTTCCGTATGGCAAGGACATGCCGCCTCCATAGAGGTTTGTGGCCTACATGTAGTTAATTTAACTACATACTATCCACACCCCAGGCATCAATTTTTCATTGGCGAATGAAGGCGCCTCAGCTGCAGCCGCTGAACCTTTCATTCGAGAGCAGCCAGTTTCAGGAGTCCACAGCATCATCGAATTTCATGAGGATTTCGATGTCGGCTCCATCAAAGATGGATCTCTCGAGACTGGGATAGCGTTTCTCGAATACCCGAATCATGGCCGCATTTTCTCGGAGCACATATGCAGAAAAAGCCTTGTAGCCATTCTCCCGAGCTATTTTTTCTAAAACTCCCACCAGATATGATCCTATGCCCATGCCCTGGAAGTCCTCTCGCACGATGAAGGCCACTTCAGCGGTGTGGTCGTCCACCCTGCCATAAGAGCCAGCCGCGATCACGTCCTTGACGCCTCTGTTTCTGACCAGGCCGATGATGGTCATGTTCTGCCGGTAATCCAGAGCTGCCAGATGCTTCTGTAGATCCTCGTGAGATAATATTTTTCTGTTGGAGAAAAACCGATAATAGATGGATTGCGCCGTCAGAGAATAGAAGAAGGCCCTGGAGGCCAGTTCGTCAGAGGCCAGAAGTGGACGAAATTCAGCAATCTTGCCATTCCTGAGCCTGAGGGTGCTCTTGTAGCCGTCTAGAAACAGGAGATCTTCCGTTTGCGGCGGCAGCTGGTCTGCAAAGATATAGTGGTGTTCCTTGGCCACCTGCATCAAGTCTTCCCTGAATTTTGGATGAGCAATCTGGATCAGCTCCACCACCCTCTGGTATATGCTTTTTCCCTGCAGCTCAGCTATACCGTATTCGGTTACCACAAAACTTGCATCGCCCCGGGTGCTGGCCACGCCAGCCCCTTCAGAGAGGTGAGGCACTATGCGGGACACCGTGTTATTCTCTGCGGTCGCTGGCATCACAATAATTGAAAAGCCTCCTTTAGACATACTGCTCCCACGCAGGAAGTCAACTTGATCTCCCAGACCGCTGAAAAACCGGTATCCCATGGAATCTGAACATATCTGCCCGGTCAGATCCACCTGCAAGGCTGAACTGATGGAAATCAGGTTGTCGTTGTTGGCAATTATAGTGGGGTCGTTGACAAAATCTGACGAGCGAAAATAGAACATGGGGTTGTCATGCACGTAGCTGTAAATCTTTTCCGAACCCATACAGAGAGAAGCCACCACCCGACCAGGAAGAAAAGACTTTTTCTTGCCGGTGATCACCTTCTTCTCGAACAGAGGCAGCAAGCCGTCGCTAATGAGGTGAGTGTGAATGCCCAGGTCTTTCTTGCTCTCCAGATGCGGCAGAACTGAATAGGGAAGTTGTCCAAAGCCAATATGCAAGGTGGCGCCGTCATCAACAAGTTGTGATACATAATAGCCGATTCTGCGGGCAACTTCAGTCTCGGTCAAGCGCGGCAGAGACACTACCAGCGGTTCCTCGTGCAACACCAGGTAGTCGATTTCATCCACGTGCACAAAGCTGTCTCCCAGGGTTCGGGGCATTTTAGGGTTCACCTGGGCTATTACTAAAGGCGAGTTGTCCATGCCCGCCCTGGTTATATCTACAGAGACGCCAAGACTGCAGTTGCCGAACCTGTCAGGCGGACTTACCTGGATGAGAGCCGCGTCGAGTCCTATGACTCTTCGGTAAAATAGCCGGGGTATCTGGGAAAGATAAGCAGGGATGTAGTCTATCTTGCCTTCAAAGGCGGCCTTGCGCATGGCAAGGCTGATAAAAAAAAGCTTCAGGGAAAATCTGTTCAGAAAGGACTCATCATCCACATAAGCAGCCAGACTCTGCGAGAGCATCTGATAAATAGTAATATCCTCTATATCCTGGTTCTGAACCATAGTCTTGATGAGATGCCGCGGTTCACCACAGCCAGTGCCTATAAAAATGCGGCTCCCCTTCTTTATTCTAGAGATGGCTTTGTCGGCCTGCACCAGCTTTGCCGGGCAGTAATCCTGCAGCCATTCAATATGATCCATATGATCCATGACAGCTCCTGATTAAAACCATTGATATTGGTATTCAGGCACAAAACATCAGCACGTCAAAAGTGTTGTCCTGATAAACTCCAGTTCAGCAAGTCAGCTGCCCTGCACTGAGTCCAAATTATGCTTTTTTATGCACTTTTCAAACTCAGGAATACTTGTCCGTCACTTCGGCTCCAGCCATAGTCCCCTGTGCCTGGAAACAAGAAGCACGCCTCCTATATACGAGTCCTGTTTTAGTCGCTTTCTACACTCAACTGGCAATAAAGCCAGACAGTCAGCAGCGGTTTGCCAGGATTCATCAAAGGATCAGAAAAGCAAGCCAGACAACTGCCGTGGGCACAACAGCCGCTTTCAGCAAACCGACCGGAGAAACTCCATTTTCAAAAAACTTCTTGAGGATCGACTGTCCTGCCGGGTTCGGCGCGTTGGCAATAACAGTCAAGCCGCCGCCGGCTACTGCACCTGCCACCACAGCATACTTGAGGCTGTCAGTAAAACCTGGCACCAGGGTGCTCAGGAAGGTAATAGCTGCATTATCATTGAAGGCGGTCAATATGGTTGCCCCCAGCATGAGCGGAATTTCTTTCAAATTGCCGAGAACCGGTTCAATCCACCACCCCTGCACGCCTCCATGAATAACAAGACCTGCCAAGAAGAAACCAACCAAAAGCGGCGGCTTCAGATCGATGCGATTCTGGTAAGCAGAAGTAACAACAGCAAAACCAAGAAAGAGCAGGAAGCCAAAAACGAACAGCTCCGGATTATGTGCATTCACCACCGTCCAGCCCAGGAAAAGCAGATGAACCACTGTCACCCATGCTGGCACCGGATCATCACGTTCATCCCAGGCCGGATCCTGGAAGGGCGGCCGCTGATCCTCCGGCAAGAGGCCCGGGAATGCTCTGCGCATGGCAGAGAGTTTGATCTCTTTGAATCGCTGCTCAAAGGCCTCCTTGACCAGGGAGGGGTCAATACCTTCCTTGCTGATGCTGGTCAGGTGCCGTTCCTTGAGGCTGTCACCCAGCCGTTGCTTTATCAGCTGGACTGCTTCTGCAGTTTTCAGCTCGAATGTCTTGCTGAATCCTGACTCCTCGTCTACACCACTGGCGATCTTATCGAATTCGGCTTCAACTTCCTGACGACTTAGATATCGCCTCTGAATCTCTTTTTTAAGATTCCGCAGTTCAAAGTTTTCCTGCAGCCGGGAAAGCTCCTTGCGAAAAAGACAAAAGTAAAGTCCGTTGGCAGCCACTATGCCCAAAATGGCCTTCCAGCCAAAATTGGTGAGCATGTGTGTCATACCCCAGTCCCAGGGGTTTGCCACCATCAATACGGGTGGAGCAGCAAAGTGAGTGAGCGTCCCCCCCACCGAGATGTTGACAAACAGCAAGCCTATAGTGCCATACTTGAACCTGTCGCTCGGCTGCAACTCGTACAGCTTGTCGGCAAGCAACAGTGCTGAAATGGTCATGGCAGCAGGTTCAGTGATGAAAGAGCCCAGAATGGGGCCAAAAGTGAGAATAGTAAACCACCAGGCGGTCAAAGTGCCGCCCAGCAGATTGGCAATTCTCCACATAACGGCTTCGGTGAGCTTCAGGATAGGCCGGGTGGCGGCCAGGGTCATAACCACCACCACAAACTCGGCCTCGGTGAAATTCACCCGCTCATCAGCATAGAAGACTACCGTGGACCAGTCATAAAAGACAAAGATTGCTATAAACAGAGCAACGGCCCAGATGCCGAAGACGGCTTCCACCTCGCCGAGAAAGTGAAACAGTCTGGAGCCGAGATGGATTGAATGCTTATCCACGAGCCCTTCCTTGATTTTCTTATTGTGTTCGTGCTCCCATTTATGAGAAATAGCAAGGAATCTGCTGGTGAGAAACGTATGAATGATCGCACACAAAAATATAATGGTGGCAACTACATTGAAGGGCTCCTGTTGGGCGCGAATTTTCAAAGTACCCAGTATGCCCTTGGCGTCCTGGTCGTTGTAGCTCTGGAGGTCGCGGGGAAAGGATTTCACCTTGGCGTCCACCACTGACGCTCCTTGCGCCCCTCCTGCGCTCGCCGCTACAAACAGCACTGACAACAAGAAAATTATGGTCAACATGACTCGTCGGTGATTCATCTAGAGTTCCTTTCATAATCAGCAGTAGCAAGTGCCCACACCGCCCCTGGGCCCAGCACCGTAATTGCTGGGCCATTCAACCCGCGGCCTGTCGCCTGCAATCTGGCCATTTATACAAGTCCTTCGGCTGCAAGCGCCTCCCGGGTCTGCCGGGCAATTTCCAATTCTTCGTTTGTTGCTATTACGAAAACCTGCACTGCGCTCTCGGCGGTGCTGATCTTCAGTGGTCCTTCACTTCGAGCCCTGTTCTTTTCGAGATCGAGGATTATCCCCAACCGCTGCAGATTCTCACAACACCGTCTGCGGATTTCCACATCGTGCTCACCAATGCCGGCGGTAAACACCAGACCGTCCAGATATCCTAGAACAGCAAAATAATTTCCTATGTACTTCTTTATTCGATAGACGAACATATCCAGTGCCAGTTGAGCCCGCTGGTCGCCTTCAGCGGCCCTTGCATGGATATCACGCATGTCGTTGAGGCCACAAATGCCCTTGAGCCCGCTCTCATGAGTCAAAATCCGCTCTAATTCCCCGATACTCATGCCTTTCTGCTGGGCCAGGTAGAAAATGATGCCGGGATCCACATTGCCGCTGCGCGTCCCCATGATGATCCCTGCTACCGGAGTCATACCCATGGAGGTATCAACGCTTTTGCCTTTGGCAATGGCGCAGGTGCTGGCGCCGCTGCCGAGGTGAATAGTCATCAGATTCAATTCTTCCAGGGGCCTGCCCATGAGCCTGGCAGCCTCCCTGGCCACATAACTGTGGGAAGTCCCGTGGAAGCCATAGCGCCTTATGCCCAGCTCCTCATAGTACTCATAGGGCAAAGAGTAAAGATAGACATGGGGTGCCATAGTCTGATGGAAGGCCGTATCGAAAACCGCCACCTGCGGCGCCCTACTTATCAGCTTCTGGGCAACCTTGATGCCCGCCAGATTGGCAGGATTGTGCAGCGGTGCCAGGGGAATTGTCTCCTCGATCGCCTGGATGACCTGATCATCGATGAGAGCCGGTGCTCGAAAGCGTTCACCACCATGAACCACCCGATGCCCCACGGCAGATATTTCAGAAGCCTCTTCAATAACGCCAACCTCTCTGTCTGTAAGAAGATCGACGATTATGTTCATGCCCACGGTATGGTCGGGTATAGGGCTTTCTATAATTTTTTCCAGCTCTTCCTTCCTATTGGGAAACTTTTTGTGGGTGAGCCTGCCTCGAGGTTCGCCAATGCGTTCGGCAAGCCCAATTGCCATGACCGACTCGTCTGTCATATCGAGGGCCTGGTATTTTATAGAAGAACTTCCACAATTGATGACAAGAATTTTCATACAATCTCTCTCCTCTCTTCTCCAGACCAGGTGCATCAGGCTCTTCTGCCATCTCTGCCAGAGGAGGAGTTCTTTGTGTAATGGTTGCCATCGAACTATAGGCTCGAGAGTCCAACAACCAACGAGATGATCACTGCTACAGTGCTCCACCGCACCAATAGCACAGAGAAGCTCACGGAGCCGAAGATTCGCTATTCACATTCCTGAGCCTGGATTGCAGTGATGGCCACGGTGTTGACAATGTCGGTGACGGTGCAGCCTCTGCTCAGGTCATTTACAGGTTTGTTGAGTCCCTGCAGTACTGGGCCCACTGCCACCGCATTGGCAGAACGCTGCACTGCCTTGTATGTATTGTTCCCCGTGTTCAGATCGGGAAAAATGAATACGGTTGCGTGCCCCGCCACATCGCTGTCCGGCATCTTCGTTGCCGCTACATTGTCATCCACTGCAGCATCATACTGGATCGGGCCTTCCAGCTTTAGATCGGGCCTTCGCTCTCTGGCTATCCGAGTCGCTTCACGCACCACCTCCACTGATTTTCCCTTGCCGGATTCACCAGTGGAGTATGAGAGCATGGCAATCCGAGGCTCGATGCCGAACATCCTGGCAGTTTCCGCTGAACTGATGGCGATGTCTGCCAGCTGCTCAGAGTCTGGCTGAGGATTTATGGCACAATCGCCATAGACCAGAACCCTGTCTGCCAGACACATGAAAAAGACACTTGAAACGATAGAACAGCCAGGCTTGGTACGAATAATCTCAAAAGCTGGCCTGATGGTATGGGCCGTGGTGTGTACCGACCCTGAAACCATGCCTGCAGCCTTGCCCAGGTAAACCGCCATGGTTCCGAAGTAGCTTACATCTGTCACTGCGTCCCGGGCCATTTCTGTTGAGATGTCCTTGTGTTTGCGCAATTCATAATAGGTGGCGGCAAACTCTTCGAGCCAGGGAGAGGAGAGTGGATCGATCATGTCGACCCCTTTTAGACTCAAGCCCAGGGCTCTGATTTTCTTGTTTATCTCTTCTTCATTTCCAAGCAGGGTAATGTCCACAACTCCACGTCGATTGAGAATCTCGCTGGCACGAAGAATGCGTTCCTCCTCGCCCTCTGGTAAGATTATATGCTGGCGCCTGGCCTTGGCCCGTTCTATGAGCTGGTATTCAAACATGGCTGGAGTGACCCTGGCAGAGCGTATAGTGGTGATGCGCTCTGCAAGCTCCTCGCCATCTACATGGGATTCAAAAAGTCCCAGTGCTGAGGCAATCTTGCGGTCGTTTTCGGGCGTAATCACAGGATGGACACTGTTGACGTCCATTGCGGTAGTGTAGGTATCCGTGTCCACCCAGATAATCGGGGCCGGCGACTTGTTGCTGCCCTCGATCAATTTCTGCACGGCTGGCTCTGGCACGAGACCGCCAGTCAGGAGAATGCCGGCAATGTGCGGATAGGTTGTGGAAAAGGTTGTCAGCAAACTGCCCAGAATCATATCGGCGCGATCTCCAGGTGTAATGATCAGAGC
>JAFDGZ010000099.1 GCA_019309045.1 Deltaproteobacteria bacterium
CAGCAAGACTCTCGGCTGGATCCGCAGCCTCGGCGCCAGCACCATATTTCTCAGCAAAAGCTTGTTGTTGATCTTTCATCCCAAGCAGCTTCCCTCGATCGTCCAGCAGATATATTTCATCGGCGCCAGATCTACGACGATCATCTTGCTCGTCGGCCTGTTTACGGGCATGGTTCTGGGGCTGCAATCCTACCATGCTCTTGTCAAGTTTGGCGCCCAGGGCGCTCTGGGCACCCTGGTCGCCCTCTCCCTGGTCAGAGAATTGGGGCCTGTACTCTGCGCCATTATGATCACTGCCCGCGCCGGGTCTGCCATGACAGCCGAAATCGGTATACAGCGCATCTCCGAGCAGATTGATGCACTTGCTACCATGCGCATCGATCCTATCAGGTTTCTCATCAGTCCGAGGGTGGCGGCCGCCATAATCAGCTTCCCCTTGTTGACTGCACTCTTTGATCTCATTGGCATTATCGGCGGCTACCTCTCCGGTGTTGTCCTGCTCGGGGTGAATGCCGGCACTTACTTCTATCGAGTTCAGAGCAGCCTGGACATTCGTGACATCAGGGATGGATTCGTCAAAGCGCTGGTCTTTGCTGTAATAGTTACTATGGTCTGCTGTTTTCAGGGTTTTTTCTGCCACACGCGCACTGACAGTTACGGCGCCAAAGCAGTAAGCCTGGCCACCACTTCTGCCGTAGTGCTTTCTTGCGTGCTCATACTGGTTTCAGATTATGTAGTAACCACTTTTCTTATCTAGAGAAAAATAATGGACAACACTCCATTGATAGAATTCAAGGGCGTGACCAAGAGTTTCGGCTCGAGAACCATTCTGCACAAGGTCGACTTGAAACTGTACGAGGGTGAAGTCACCACCATAATCGGCCTTAGCGGTACGGGAAAATCTGTCCTCCTGAAGCACATTATCGGCCTGCTCACGCCGGATGAGGGGGAGATTCTTTTTCGCGGCAAGCCGATCCACAGCATGAGCAAGTCTGAGCGCGACAAATATCTCAGCCAGATCAGCTACATGTTTCAGAATAATGCTCTGTTCGACTCTATGACCGTGTTCGAAAACGTTGCCCTACCCCTGAGTCAGACCACCAGCTTGAAGAAGAAGGAAATTGAACGAAGGGTAATGGCTCGCATCGAACAAACAGAGCTTACCGAGGTCGCCCACAAGTACCCCTCCGAGATTTCAGGTGGCATGCAAAAACGAGCTGCCCTGGCACGCGCCCTGGTAACCGATCCACAAATTGTCCTTTTTGATGAACCGACCACCGGGCAGGACCCGATCAGAAAGAATGCCATCCTGACCATGGTGGCTGAATATCAAAAACAATTCGGCTTCACTGCTGTATTGATCAGTCACGAGATCCCGGATGTCTTTTTCATCTCAA
Source organism: Deltaproteobacteria bacterium (assembly GCA_019309045.1). Classification (NCBI taxonomy): domain Bacteria; kingdom Pseudomonadati; phylum Myxococcota; class Myxococcia; species Deltaproteobacteria bacterium. The sequence continues at coordinate 1,398 of JAFDGZ010000099.1, forward strand.
ACCGCATCCTGGCCCTCTATGATAAGAAGATAATATTTCAAGGAACACCTGAAGAACTGGAAAATTTTGACCATCCGTTCAGGGACGAGGTCCTAAGGAGTCTCGAGGTCCTGGAAGAGGGGCTGACGGGATTATACTCGAGAAGGCAATTCAAAGTTCGCTACCAGACGGATTTGTACCGCCAGAAACCTGACCAGACCTATGCGGTGGTGCTTTTCAGGATCGATGATCTGGAAGAGATAATTGAGAAGCTAGGACATACCGCAGCCCAGGCCTTGATCAGATCTCTGGGCTCTTACATCAACAAGCACTTCGGGACTGTAGGTGGGTTCTCCACACGCTACAGCATCAATGAGTACACCACTATTCTCCCTTATTCCGATGTGGATGAAGCCGAAAAGATATTGCAGGACTTTGCCAGTGATTTTCAGGCTCGGGGTCTGGCAGCTGTGGAAAGTGTAATCAAAGAGGAAAAACGGCCGGCTGAGCGTGTTGACTTCACTGTCTATGCTGGAATAGGTCAGGGCAAAGCCCAGGTAGAGCTCGAGTCTGTCATTGAATTCGCCAAGTTTCAGGAGAAGGAAATTGCCAGATTTTCCTGCGCAGTTGGAGGGAGTGAATGATGAGGAAGTACGCAATGGAAACCACGGTCGGCATCTTTGTGGCCATCGGCCTGCTCTGCGTGGCATATATGACGGTAAAACTTGGTGATGTGGAGTTGGTCGGCAGCAATACCTATCCACTTATCGCCAAATTTACTTCTGTGTCCGGCTTGAGAGTAGGCAGTGCCGTGGATATGTTCGGCATCCAGATTGGCAAGGTGGAGAAGCTCGCCTTGGACCAGGATGACGCCATGGCTGTAGTGGAACTGAGCATACAAAAGGGCATTGAAATTTACGATGATGCTATTGCGGCAATCAAAACAGAGGGTCTTATTGGCGACAGGTACGTAGGCATTGATCCGGGTGGCGCAGGAGAACTGCTGAAGCCGGGCGATGCCATTGCCCAGACCCAACCACCCATTGATATTGGAGAGCTCATCGGCAAGTATGCCTTCGGTGATGTGAAAAAATAGTGGATCTTCGGCCGAAATCAGAAAGGGACGCCATGAAAAGAATGCTAATTGTAATTATTGCCAGCCTTTTTGTTGCGGTGCCGGTCTATGGCCAAACACCAGGGCCTGGCGAGACGGTGAAGGCGGATGTGACCAAAGTGCTCGACATTTTGCGGGATCCGGCGCTCAAGGGTGAGACAGCCAAAGAGATCAAGAAAAAGAAGCTTGAACAAGCTGCTGACCACATGTTTGATTACACTGCTCTTTCAAAGCTTACCCTGAGCAGGAATTGGAAAAAGCTCAATGCTGCCCAGCAGAAGGAATTCGTTGAGCTGTTTCGCCAGGTGCTCGAACAGGCTTATATGGACAAAATTCTGTCCTACTCCAACGAGAAGGTGGTCTTTGACAAAGCAAGAATGCTAACCGCCAGGAAAGCAGAAGTCCCCACCAGAGTCGTTACCAAATCGAACGAAATACCAATCACTTATAGAGTCTATCTCAAAGATGGCACCTGGAAAATATATGACGTGGTGGTTGAAGGTGTGAGCCTGGTGCAGAACTACCGCACCCAGTTCAAGCAGATACTCAGCAATAATCCCCCCGAGGAACTGCTCAAGCAGCTGCGGGAAAAAGTGGCTAAGAGTGCATGAACCTGTGACGAGCCACCTGTTACCTGGGGAGGTGAAACTCAAGTATAATCGCGGTACAGTCGCGGAGTTTAAGACTTGTAAGCAGACTTCAAGTTCTTACGGCAGGGTGGACAACAACTCCGGAGGAAGGAGTGAGGCTGTGAAGACAAAATTGCTTGTCGCTGTGACCGTGCTCATAGGTATCTTGCTCCTGGGTCCTCTTCGTTCCAGGGTGTATGCTTCTTCCATTTACGAAAGAGGGACCACTCTTGCTGCTCAGCAAAGCAGCAGCGAATCGGCCCCGGCTGACGCTGATGAAGAAGATCTCGATTTCCTGATGGAGGAAGAAGAAGTGCCTGTAACGATTGCCGACCCTATAGCGCCTTTCAACCGGGCCATGTATCACCTGAACGACAAGCTCTACTTCTGGATCCTCAAGCCTGTAGCCCAGGGCTACAACAAAATCTTTCCGGAGGGACTCAGGATCAGCATTCGCGATTTTTTTACCAACATATTTATGCCCATCCGCTTCGTCAACTGTCTGCTCCAGGCAAATCTCCGGGGGGCCGGAATCGAGCTTTCCCGCTTTTCGGTGAACACCATCTTTGGTGTGGCTGGTTTTTTCGATCCCGCCACCAAAGGACTCGACCTGCCAATGCAGGATGAGGATTTCGGACAGACTCTGGGAGTCTGGGGCCTGGGTCATGGATTTTACATTATGTGGCCGGTGTTCGGCCCCTCCAGTCCCAGGGATACTGTGGGTCTGGTGGGCGATTATTTCTTGAATCCCCTCACCTATCTGGAGCCGTGGTACGTATCAACGGGAGTGAAGGCGTACGAAAAAGAAAACAAAGTCTCTCTCCGCCTCGGTGACTATGAGGCCCTCAAAGAAGCGGCCATCGATCCCTACATTGCCATTCGCGACGCTTATGTGCAGCACAGGAAGAAGCTGGTGGAAGAAAGAGGGAAATTCCCTGAGAAGTCAGAGAAGGCGAAATAAGTTCCCAGGTAACAGGCCTCTCTCTGGAACTCTGCCTGAATTCCATGTTCAGCAAAATCAGTGAAGGCGCTGCCGGTTGGCAGAGACCCTCCCAAGGGTGCCGCCCCATTATCTGTCACTCGATAACACAGAGGAGAAGGGCCTGATCATCCTCCGCAGGCAAGCCATCGGCAAACCTCTCGGCATCCGCCATGATGGCATCGAGGACTTCCTGCGGTTCGCTGCTGGTCGAACCCTGAAACCTGGTAAGCAGTCGATCCAGACCATACATCTCGCCCCTGGGGTTGAATCTTTCGGTTAGACCGTCGGTATAGAAGAGCACATGATCTCCTGATCTCAGGGGGGCCTCGGTCACCGGCACATGTTCGTACGGAAAAATGCCCAGGGGGTGCACCCCATCACAGCTCAACTCAACGGCCCTGCCCTCACCGGGCCGACACAAAACCGCCGGCATGTGACCGGCGCGAGCCATGCGCAATGAACGCAAGGTGGAATCATAGACACAATAGAGGGCGGTGACAAAGCTTCCCTCCATTACATCACAAAGAGTTTCATTTACATCTCTTAGCAGAGCAGCGGGATCAGTGGCTGACTCATGGTAGCCCCGCAACAGGGCGCAGGTCATGGCCATGCGCACTGCAGCCGGGGCACTGTGGCCTTCGGCATCGGCTATCATGATACCCCACTGGTTGTCCTCAAGCCTGATAATGTCGTAATAGTCGCCTCCTGCGTACCGGCTGGTCTTGTAGTAGGCGGCAAGCTTCATTCCTTTGATGGTGGGCAGCTGTTTGGGCAGCAGATCCCGTTGCACCTCCGAGACAATTTCCAGCTCGCGCTCGAGCTCGGCCTTTTGCTGTTCCACCTCGCGTTTCAACCGGTAGATGGTCAGGTGCGTGTTGACCCGAGCAATTACTTCATCGGCCTGAAACGGCTTGGCAATGTAATCCACCGCCCCCAGATCAAGTCCCCGGACCTTGTCCTCGGTCTCGTCGAGGGCGGAAAGAAAAATTATTGGAATCTCACTGGTATTCTCATCCTCTTTCAAGCGGCGGCAGACCTCATAGCCGTCGATATCCGGCATCATGATATCAAGGAGAATCAGGTGCGGAGCCGCTTTGCGCGCTACCGCCAGGGCGCTTTCACCATTCTTGGCCACAAGGAGCTTGTAGCCGCGCCCGCTGAGTGTCTGATAGAGCACCTGTAGATTCGTGGGGTTGTCGTCTACCAGCAAGATCTTTTCGTTTGTCACATTATTGTCTGCTACTGTTGCCATGTCACTCACTGCCACCTCCAAGTTGCCTTCGCCCTGCCTGTCAAGGCGTCATCTCCTATTATCAGGTTGTCATACGTTGATCAACCCTCATTAGATCCCTTAGATCCCAGCTGACGCGGAGTGTTGGCGGATCTGGTCCCTGGCTATCCTGATTGACTGTGGAATTACTTGTTTGGCTAGAACTTGAAAACCAGCGGCACCAGCACAATGGTGATAATGCCCACAATAACGGTCAAAGGCACCCCTATTTTCACATAGTCACCAAAGCTATACCCCCCAGGTCTGTAGACCATCAGGTTGGTCTGGTAGCCCATGGGCGAGATAAAACTGCACGAGGCGCCCACCAGCACTGTCATGGCAAAGGGAGTGAAGCTAACTCCCAGGTCTGCAGCCATGCCAAGGGCTATAGGGAACATGAACACAGCAGAGGCAACATTGGTAATGATCGTGTCCATCGCAATGCAGCCCAGGAAGATGACAGCAAGCGCCACCTGGGGACTGCCGCCGCCGATTCCGGAGAGCACCTCGGCAATGCTTGCTGCCAGGCCGCTGTGCGTAACTGCCGCCTCCAGGCCAATGGCGCTGGCAATAACTACCAGAGTGCTGAACTCAATGCTGCGTCCCGCTGTCTCGAGAGACATACAGCCCGTAAGCACCATGAGACCACTGGCGAGCAGGGCAGCATTGAGCATACTCATCATGCCGACGGCCACAACTGCCACCATCCCGATGGTAATCAGACCTGCGGCAACTGCTCGATCCGTGCGCTGGATGCGGGCACCGGAGAGTCGCTTACTCAGAGCAAATTCAATTTCATTTCGGTTTTCATAATAAAAGCTATCGTCTACTTCCAGAACCGCAATATCACCGGCCTTGATGCGTACATCACGAAGACGCCCTTCTATGGGTCGTCCGTGCCTGGAAACTGCCACCAGCTTCATCCTGTATGGACTTTCCGGCAGGGGCAATTCCCTGATCTTTCTGCCTACCGCCCTGGAACGGTGTGAAACGACCACCTCCACCAGACCGTGAGTGTAACGCTCGGTTTCCATTTCGTGGCCGGTTATCAGCGGCCTTAGGCCACTGGTGCCCCAGATCTGCGGCAAATAGTCAATCTCCGCAGAAAAAATGAGCTCATCCCCTGCTCTCAATCTCGTATCTGCCGTAATGGCTGGCTCTGAACCATCCAGGCACTTCAGTCCCAACAATTGAAAGCCGCGCTGGTTGAAAAATCCCACCGCCTCAAGGGTCTTGCCGACCAGAGGTCCCTCGGCTTCCACGACAAACTCGGCCCCGAAAGACCTCCTTTCCGTGTCCGCATCCTTTTTTTCTGCCTGCGCCGGCAGCAACCATCTGCTGAAGACCATGATGAAGGCAAGGCCCGCCACGGTGGCTGGAACTCCGATCCAGGCCGGATCAAAAATTCCGAGTTCTCTCATGATCGGCAAACCCGGATCATTTTGAGCAATTGCGTCAACAATCATCCCAGCCACAACCAGGTTGGTGGCGGTGCCAATGAGCGTACAGGTTCCCCCGAGTATGGAAGCATAGCTCAGGGGAATATAGAGACGACTGGCAGACAGACGACACGTCTTGGCCAGATCTCTTATGACCGGGATCATCATGGCCACAAGAGGGGTGTTGTTCAGGAAGGCGCTGCCCACCGCGACCGGCGGTAGAATTTTCAACTGGGCCCCAGCAAGAGTTCTGGGTCTGCCGATCAGTTTCTCCGTTATCATGGTAATGGCGCCGGTGGAATACATTCCTGCGGCAACCATGAACAGCGCCCCGATGGTGAGCATGCCGGCATTCGAGAATCCCTTGAGGCTCTGCTCCAGAGGAGCGAGCCTGAAAGTAATAGTCAATGTGAGAGCCCCAAGGAAAATTGCCGCAGGAGGAAGTCTTGTCTTGATGAGAAAGGCAAAGGTAACGGCAAGAATGGCGATGGTCAAGTAGGCGTCAAATGACATACAAAGCACCTCGGGAGTTGAGAAGGTGGGTAACCGTTTTCAGGAAACGTCTTTCAGGAAACGTCGGGGTGTGACTGCCGACCAAAACTTTGCCTGCCACAATGCCCTACTTTCCTGCGGGCTCTTTCTTTTCGGTTGCAGCAAGCGCTGCTGCCGCTGCAGCGGCCTTGGCTTTATCTTCATCAGTAACAGCGGCAGCGTTATTGGTGCTGTCTGTTTTCTGCTGGGAAGCTGCCTGGGTAGACTCCGGAGGAAAGTAAACGGTAACATTCTTGTGGGCAAACTCTATGCCCTCCTTGCGAAAGGCTTCTTGCAGCCGTCTGTATACCTCACGCCTGAGCACAAACTGCTCTCCTGGCACTGACTTGAACTTCACTCGCATGACCATAGCGGAGTCATCCATCTCCCGCACTCCCTGGGATTTGATCTTATCCAGCAGGCTCGGTCCCAGCTCCGGATCTTTGGATATCTCTTTGTTTATCTTTTTGATGATCTTTCTTACCTTGTCCACATCCGTGTCATAGCGGACCCGGAAGCTGAGCTTCATGATAATGTAGTCTCGGCTATAATTGGTCACCGAACTCATTGCCCCAAAGGGGATGGTGTGAATCATGCCCCGATGGTGCCGCAGCCTGAGAGAGCGCAATGAAATGTGCTCCACTGTACCGCGCACCTGGCCCGCCTCAATATAGTCGCCCACCCGGAAGGCATCATCTATGAGAAAGAAAATTCCGGAAATGATGTCCCGCACCAGGGTCTGGGCCCCAAAGCCAATGGCCAGGCCGACCACGCCTGCACTGGCAATCAGAGGGCCAATGTTGACGCCAATGGACGACAGCACAATCATGATGACCACCACAAGGAGCACTGCCAGGATGAATTTCTTGAGCAGTACCAGCAAGGTTCCCTTGCGGGTTCCACCCACACCCCCCTCATCCATGTCCTCATCATGCTCCGGCATTTCCTCCTGGATCTTCTGGTCGATGCGGATCTTGGCATACTCCCAGACTATGAAGGCGAGAAGCAAGGTAACCACAATACTCAGGGCGTGGGTGCTCAGGATTCTGCCCACATTGAGGTCTATGCCCCACAGCTTGAGGAGTACAAAGAAAATACATACAAGAAGAGTGATGCGAAAGGCCCGTTGAATCAAGGGAAGGTAGTAATGGATCTTTTCCTCCGGCTGCTGGGGTTTCTCAGCTTCCTCTCCCTCCTGCTCCTCGGTATCGCTGCCAGCCGCCTCTGGGGAAGTTTCTTCACCGCTGAGGTTAATAATCTCCGCCTGTTCTCCGGAGGCAATGCTCAGCAGCTTCTTGCCCCACTGATCGATACCGATAAAAAGAGGTATCAGGAAAAGACTGACGATCAGATTCAGCACTCGCCCCTCACCCTCGAGAAGCACTCTCATCTGCCAGAAGGCCCCTGCTGCCAGCACGTAAAGGATGGCAAAGAGGTGCCATGATCTGGCAAACTTGCCGCGGAAGGTGGCGGGAGTGCATTCGTCCACAACCTCGTGGCAAATGGCGCGGGCTACTCGCTGGCGGCTCTGGAGGATCATGCAGATAAGCAATATTATTACGGCCACACCAGAAATGCTGTAAGTGAATAGATAGAGCTCCTCACTCACTCCCACCTCTCTGAGGATGCTGCCCGCCACTGCGATAATAGCTGAAATTATGCTGATGCCCACTATCCAGCGGTAGAGAAATCTGGCATCGCTGTCCTCCAGCGGACACAAGCGCACGCCGGCTCCAGTAGGGGCAAAGATTAATTCAGCAGCAAACATGATGAGCCGCACATAATAGCTGCCCACCACAAAGCTGAATGCTACGAGGTATGCTGGTGCCGTTTGATCATAGGCGAGAACCACAATCAGAAATGTGGTCAGCATGTAGCCGAATACACACACCATTTCCAGGACTACTCGCAGCGCAAAACGACTGAAAGCACGAGTTCGGCCGGAAGGCATGGCTGTGGGGATAGCCTCTCGAACATTGGGATAGCCTCTCGAACATTGCCGGTAACTCGGTGAAGCAGCCATTCAGCAAGCGCTCCAGCGCCAATCACCAGCACCACACCCAGAAGTGTCAGCAGCAGACCAATCCAACCCTTGCCCCCAGACAGGGTGTACAACAGCCCGGACCATTCAGTGGCATTGCCGCTCATCTTTCTGTAAATATTACCGAGCCGTCTGAAAGAAGATGAAACGGCCTGTGATGATTCAATAAAGAAATTCATCAGCCTGCCTTCTCTCCCGGTCTTGCTCTGGACTGCTGCTGCATCAGGCTCACGGGCCTCATTTTTCAGCTTCCTGGCCAGTATCTCTCTCGCCTGTTCATCAGTCAGGGTGGCCATAAACGAGTCAACCTGGTCACTGCTGAGGTGCTCTGGAATATGGCTGTCGGCGGCTGTTGAGGTCTTTTCTGTCTTTTTGTCAACCGCAAGCGCTTTTACCTGCTGCAACCCGGCAGCCTGTAGACTCTGGCTGCCATGCAATAACATGACAGAGATGATGATGCAGGTAAGAGATAGAAATACGCCTTTTTTCATCACAGCTCCTTTTTACATCGATAAGTGCTCAGTTCTCTTAAAGAGTTGCAAGCAAAGGCACCCTTGTCAAGATGATATTATTGAAATCAATTGGTAACGTTCAAAAGTGTTTGCAAGGTCAGAAATGGACTGTTTATTATTCCGGTCGAGTGAACCTGCAAGACGAGAGGTCCATTTGGAAGCCTCCATCATTAAGGGCATTGGCAGCTAAGAGGTCATTGCCATCACCACTGTACCTGCGGTACTGAAATACCGAAACTGGATGCATGGAGGACCCACTGCCGGCGTTTTCAGTTGGCAGTCTTATGGCACCAAATACCCTCATGCAAACACTTTTGAACGTTACCAATCAATTCTATTGATGCAAGCCGATCTATTATTCTCCTAGTTCACCAATTGACAGCAATTGCACAGACAAAGTAGAATGACATTATTCTCCTCTCAAGTCCAGAACAGCCCAG
>JAFDGZ010000100.1 GCA_019309045.1 Deltaproteobacteria bacterium
CGAATCACCTTGACCACTACCTGCTCCCCGGTAGGCAGAGTGGCATGGTAGACCTGGGCGACCGAAGCTGCTGCAAAACAATCTCTATCAAACTCACTGAAAAGTTCATCAATGGGCCGTTTGAGCTCTTTTTCAATGGTAGCCTTGAATTCATCGAAAGGTGCTGGCGGCACTCGGTCTTGCAGTCTGCGGAGCTCCTCGATGTATTCAGGAGGTAGAACATCAGCCCGAGTACTCAGTAATTGTCCTAGCTTGATGAAGCTCGGGCCCAGATCTTCCAGCACCAAGCGAAATCGGCGGGGTGAAAGGATGGCAGCCGGAATACCCTTGGCTGCTTCGCCCTTCCTGTCTTTCTTGCTGAGCAACCGTCCGGCAACATCACCCAGACCGTGTTTGACCAATACTTTCACGACCTTTCCCAGTCTTTTCATACCCCGCAGACTGGATGAACGCCTGAAAAATTGCATTGTTACCTACCTTGTAAAACGCTTTCCGTGTCCTTCCACAAGAATCGAGCAGCAAATAGCCTCGAGCTAGAACGTCTACAACAACAGAGCAAATTATGAGCAATAGGTTGATGGCAAAATGAAAGTGCACCCCTTTCACCGCCCGATTGCTGGCGGCTAACCTTAAGGCTGAGCCAGCGGCCAGTACTACAATGGCGCCATGGCGCAATTGCTTGCCGAAATAGATGACAACACAGGACAACGCAGGCTAAAGCCTAGCCTGCGGCTACCAACTCGTTGCCGTGCCTCCAGTTCCCTCTCCCACCTGGTTGACGATACTGGTTATCAGGTGCACTTTCATTTTGCCATCAACCCCTATTGGATAGCAGCAGCTAGTTTCCGGAAAAGAAAACAGCCCTGTCCCTTCCCCTTGTCAGTCGAGACCAGCCCTTTTCATAAGGGAATCGACAAGATGACTCTTCATGAAAGCAAGCACCAGCCAACCACCGCAGCTATCCATGCCTGTGGATTGTTACACAAAAGAGCATGTCTTATCTACTGGAAATTTTCTCAGGATGTTGCTCGAGTGCCCCTTCTCGGCGTGATTGTGAAATATACTCCTCGGGATGCCTCGAGAGTGAGTTTCCGGCAGGACGTTCCATGAAATGGCGCGCCTGGGAGGATTCGAACCCCCGACCGACGGATTAGAAGTCCGTTGCTCTATCCTACTGAGCTACAGGCGCGCTGGCGAATTTGGCAAGTATCTCTATCAGCAGTGATTGCACCTGTCAAGCCTCAGGACTTGGATTCGCAAATACAGTGACGTATTTCGATGACTTGCCTCGAAGCAATTCCTCACTCAGCATCAAGTCCTGAATAGATGAGTTCCTCATTGAACTTTCTGAATCGATGGACTCAGCCGGACATATCGAGCTAGCACGGGCAACAATAGTCTGTTGATTGTTGCAGTGGGTTGGTCGTACTAAAGAGATTCATTGAGCCAATTCTGCCTGCTGAATAAAACAGTTCGTGGTTCTGGCAGGCAGGATGAATTGAGACAAAATTAGGTTTGTGCTCGTCATGAGCGGTTATACATGGGCGGGCCTCGACAGCTAGAGCGCCGAAGGCCTTTTGTCTTCTACGCTCCTAGCGTCTGCCGTTTAACTTGTCCCTCAACACCGAGGCGCATTTAAAGGTAACGACCTTTCTCGGTGCAATCATAATCTGTTCCCCTGTTTGCGGGTTTCTTCCTCTTCTTTCTCTTTTCGCCCGCACAGAAAACTTACCGAATCCACTTATGAGCACTTCTTCCCCGCTCTCCAGTGTTTCTTTCATGATCTCAAATATTGAATCAACCAGTACAGCAGCCTGAAACCTGTTGTGATCAAGCTTCTTCCTAATAGCCTCTGCAATATTCGCCTTGGTAAGTGTCATGACCTTTGTTCCTCCCTTACTCTTTTTTCACAATAATGATGACGAGATACGAACCAGGCAAGAGGAGGAACATGCAAAATACACGCCACCAGGGCCCCATATGGATGCACCCGACCCTACAAATGTTGCAAAAGGTCAATCAGTGAAACCGAGGCTGCTAACTATGCTTTTCAGAAGCTCAGCAAGACTCCTACAACCATATGGCCAAGCAAATCTAACTTGTTTATGCCCTGCTCACTAAAGCTAAAAGAGGGCCCGAGACTCATGTAAGGTTGCAACCGCCCGCTGGGATAGCGCAGCATGACAAAGCCGTCTACAGGAGTGGCGCTACCTTCAACAATCTCTCGAGTGATGCTGGTGACATTTTCTGTCTCTGAGCTGGCAGCGTCCACTGCAACACCAATCCAGGGGGCGCTGTCGAACCAATAACCCTTGCGACCATTGACTGGCAAGGCACAACTGTCAGAACCAGAGGCATCAGCCGAATCAGGGGTAACATTTTCTGAAGACATCTGTCCAAAATTGTCATTATGAATAAGAAGTTGCAGTTGGTTTGCGGTCATCCACCCGGCCTGAACCGTCTGATGAGCAGCAATTTTATGCGAGTCATTGCTCCCTCACTTTCTGCTCCCCGCAATTGCCAGACTGCAATTTTCTGACAACCACGGAAGCATAGAAACGTAAAGGCAAGTGATGTGCCAAGAATAGCTCTCTTCTTTTTGCTTAATGTTTCATGATCTTAAGGAAACAAAGATTGATATACCAGGTCTACAGGTGTCAGATATTGTCACCAGAAAGACGATTTCCGACAGTGGGCGGCAAGGCATTGAGGTAGATAACAGAGCCTCTTCACCTGTTTCATAAATGCTACAGAGAGGACTGGCTGAGTTATCAAAGTCGCTTATGTTGCACGCTAATCCTTACTGGAGAAAAAAACCCCCACCAACCGGGGGGCGCTAGTCGGTGGGGGACAGAGAGAAAGGAGCGGTTAAATTAGGGAACATTGTGTTCACCTTGAAAAAGATCTGTTGCAAACACGGTGCCAGTATCTGCTTTTCATGGTGGAGCAGATCCGGAATGAATCAAGGCTTTGCCATGCTCAACAGATGGTCTGGATCAATATTTTGGGAAAGCCTCTTTCTATGGAAAGCGAGTCGCTACTTTTAGTAGAGGCTGATGGCAAAATGAAAGTGCACTCCTCTCACTACTCGATTGCTGCTGGTTAACCTGAAGCTGAGCCAGGGGCCAGTATTACAATGGTGCCAGGCTGCAATTGCTTGCCGAAATAGATAGCAACACAGGACAACCCAGGCTAAAGCCTGCGGCTACCAACTCGTTGCCGTGTCTGCAATCTCCTGTCACGCCTGCTTGACGATATTGGCTATCAGGTGCACTTTTATTTTGCCATCAGCCGGTAGGCAGTAAGAGGCTAGAAAAGCAACATTGCTCACGAAAAGAAGTATCGAGCCGGTAAGCTCAAATGTCCTAACAGTAATCAGACCCACAGGAAATGAAGACCCACTCCAGAAACATTCTGGTGTTCCTGGCCGCTTGAAACAGCAGTCCAGACTACCTCGGCCACCACCTTCAAATAGCCGTGCGGAGCCCGGATGGTGAGAAGAATAGTATCATTCTGTCTAAGCAGCTGCCGGCAATGGACGAATGCGCCTTCCAGGCTAATATCTCCTGTCTCACCGGAAATTTTCCCATCTGCTGTCAACAATGAAGCAGGCCATCTTATTGGGACCCTGGGATACTTGCGTCGCTCCTTCGACGTCATATTACTTTCCCTGACAAGAATATTTGGCCAACTTCTAATGTTCGTTCACGGTTCCTTGAGAAACCTCTTGCTGCTTGCCGTCATGACTCCGGGTGAGGAGGTCGCGAACCCTCGGCAGCATTTGAATGTCGCCGAGAGGAAAACGTGAAAGCGCAGTTACGAAAACCTCCACCTGCTCTCCTTCAGTCAAGTTCCTTTCCAGGAACAGGAGGTGCTGGTCGTACACTCGGCAGAGTCCGCCTCGGCTACCCAGCAGCTTCTCACGTACGACTTGCACACCCAGCTTTTCTGCTATGGCCTCAAACTCCATGAGAAGTCTGCTTCTACGCATAGCGCCTGATCTCATTGACCTTTTTGCTGTTGCTCGATTTTCTGCCACGATCTGATCTCCTCGAGGTAGAAAATGTAACACCGTCGCAGACCTTGTATGACGTGTTTATCTTTGAACTTCACAAAATAATCTCTTCGTAAAGTTTTGTATTACATTCAAAAGCATCATATAACAAATATGTTTAAAATCAAGATAAATTTTTATAATTTTTTAATAAACTTGACATAGCGACTTTTTTTATGTAATTTTTAAAAAAAAACTTTACAAGGGCCCTGCGATCTATGGCAGAACGAACCCTAAATGTGAGAATTGATACCAGGATGAAACAGGCGCTCGAAGTTGCCGCCAGGAAGTACTTCAGCAGCTCGAGTGCAGTGGTCAGAATGGCGATTCATGAATTTCTCCAGAAGGAAGGCATTGACTGGCAGCACCTGGAGGAAAGCCAGGAAAGCAACTAACACCGATGTCTTCAGCTGGCCGCTGAGTCGAGCAAAGACTGGCGGCTCTGAACAATGGAACCCTTTCCTGCTTTTTTTATTCGCATTTTTCGTTTGTTTTTGATAAGCTGAGTGCGCTGTTTTGCCGGGGAAGCGCAAAGGCGACTGGGCACTCTGGCACTAATCCTGCAGGCAAGTCCACTCAAAAAAAGTTTCACCCAGGATACCAGAAGTTGCTGACAACTCTAGAGAGGTCCGGTTACGATGAGACATGTCTGTTGCCTTGCTCTACTCTTTTTGCTCGCTGTTTTAACTTCCTGTACCCAATCACTCGTCAATATCCCGGTTGAAGAGCCTCCATCCGGCAGTGAGGTGGTTAATTCGCCATCTTCTCCGGGAGTTCAACAGGCGGCCGCCGAGGAGCCAACTGCCGGAGATGCCCAAATGCCGTGGCAGCAGTCCGAAACCGCCCTGATTGCCGCCAACAAGGAAGAAAAAGTTATAGCAACACGCTCGGAGGTAGATGAGGTTGTCCTGGAGCAAGCAGAGCTGCCCGCCACTGCTGATACTACCAATGGCTCTGATATGGGTGCTGTGACAGAAGAGCCAGAAACCGGGCAAAAACGTATTGACGAAGCACTGGAGATCTACCAAGAAGCACTCGATTCATGGAATCAGGGAGAACCTGAAAAGGCAATCGATCTTCTTGATCAGACTTACATGACCATCTCCTCTATAGATTCTGACGAAAACCCAGAGATTATCCAGCAGAAAGAAGATCTTCGGCTGCTGATATCCAAACGCATCCTGGAGATATATGCTGCCAGATCCCAGCTGCAGTTGGGGAACAGCACAGAAATTCCCCTGGCCATGAACGATTATGTAGCCCTAGAGATCAAGAGGTTCCAGACCAAGGAAAGAGACTTTTTTGTCCAGGCGTACCGGAGGTCAGGAAAATACCGCCCTTACATAGTGGCAGAGATGAGAAAGGCCAACCTGCCTGAGGATCTTTCCTGGCTGCCTCTTATAGAGAGCGGCTTCAAGGTCAAGGCCCTTTCCAGAGCAAGGGCCTTGGGATTGTGGCAGTTCATTGCCTCGACTGCCTACCGCTTCGACCTTCGCCGAGACCGTTGGGTGGATGAGCGCATGGACCTGGAGCGCTCCACTCAGGCAGCCATTACTTACCTCAAGGCGCTGCACGACCTCTTTGGAGACTGGACCACCGTACTGGCTGCCTACAATTGTGGTGAGGGCAACGTACTGCGAGTAATCCGCCAGCAGCATCTGAATTATCTGGACAACTTCTGGGATCTCTATTCACTGCTACCTCAGGAAACGGCCCGTTACGTACCGCGGTTTCTAGCGGCTCTCCACATAATTCGCAATCCTGAAAAATACGGCTTTGCCTATCTGCAAATTGATCAGCCTCTCGTTTATGAAAAGGTTCAGATCAACAAGCAGATGCGATTGAGGGACATTGCTTCGGCCCTGAATCTTCCATCACGGGTCCTGGAAGATCTGAACCCCTCTTTGCGGTACAAGGCAACACCCAACTATACTTTTTCTCTGAATGTGCCAGTTGACAAAGGAGTGCTGCTCGTCAGCAAGCTAGAGCAGATTCCACGTTGGCGACCGCCAAAGCGGACCTTCCTGGTACACCGGGTGAGGCGCGGAGAAACACTGTCTGAAATCGCCAGGCGATACCGCGTTTCCATGCGTCGTATAGTCCGCGCCAACCATCTGCGCAGTGCCAGCAGAATACGGGCAGGACAACGTCTGAAGATTCCTCTCAGAGGTCAGGTAGTAATGGCAAGCAGTCAGGTTGTCTACAAGGGCGGCTCGACAATCCACTACAAAGTAAGGCGGGGGGATTCACTCTGGCGAATTGCCAAGCGTTTCAACACGACAGTGGACAATATCAAGCAGCTGAATGGCATCGAGTCCAATTTCCTCCAGTCAGGGCAGGTCTTGCAGGTCAAGACAGGAAATCCCTGAGTATTGCAAACGAAAGCAGCATCAAGTTGTGGCCGTCATCTCCCAGGCTATTCCTTTTGCAGGGATTTCAGCTTCTTCTCAGGCCCCAGCACTATCAATTTATCACCATCTTTTACTTGAAAGCCCGCAGTTGGAATAAGAGTGATTCCCCTGGAGGCCTCTTTGACGGCAAGCACCTGAACACCGAAACGATTGGTAAGATCTAAATCCTTGAGTGTCTTGTTGACGAAGTGGGGGGGTGTTTTCAGCTCGGCAATGCTGTAGCCTTCCACAAAGGGAAGGTAATCAAGCATATTAGGATTATCCAGTCTCCCGGCTACCCCAAGTGCCAGATCTCTTTCTGGAAACAGTATTTCGTCAGCACCGATTTTTCGCAGAATACGGCCCTGCTCCTCACTGGTAGCTTTGGCGAGAATCCTCCGGACTCCAAGTTCTTTCAAATGCAAAGTAGCAAGAATTGCTGCCTGCATCCTCGTACCGATACAGACAACCGCCGCATCCACATCCCGAAGTCCCAGGGATTCCAGAGTCTCTCTATCAGTAGCATCAGCCACAATTGCCTGGGTAACAAAGTCTTTGACCTTTTGTATCTGCCCTTTGCTGATATCCAGGGCAATCACTTCATGGCCCTTGACATAGAGCTGGCGACCCAGGTAAAAGCCAAAATTCCCAATGCCGATTATGGCAAACTGACCCATGACACATCCTTTGTCTCAGTGGTTCAGATCCCAGCTGCGGTGACCGGAGGAACGTCAGACCTCCTGACCAGCAAGGGGCGAGGAGGATGACTGCCACCAGTACTTATCCAACTGGCAATCCTGCCGGATGCCATGCCTTGGTGGCTGCATGCCATAGTATCTCTGAATTGGACCACCAGGATACACCTAAGCCTTTTGTCCTATATGACCGTGAACCCACAACCTTCCTGTGGAAAGATGTGGCTCCTCCTTTGCCGGCTGCCTCTCCACGACTTCTTTATCATCCTATCATGACATTTTCTTCGGCATATTCATATTTGGATCGGTCCTCCTTGGCACTCAAGGCTACTGCAAGCGACAAGGGACCTAGACGGCCTGTAAACATAACCATGACTATGATCAGTTTGCCAAGCACTCCCAGCTGAGTAGTAATCCCCATACTGAGACCTACGGTGCCAAAAGCGGACACTACTTCAAAAAGCATTTCCAGGAAGAGGCCCCGTGTTTCCAGATGAGCAGTGGGCCCGAGTTCGCTCGTCAACAGGGCCATGGTCGCCACATAAATTACTACCACAGAAAGCGTAAAAACTGAAATTGCTCGCCCCACAGTTTCCGGTGATATAGTGCGGCGGAACACACTGGTAGTTTGTCTACCGAGAAAACGTGAGCGACTGAGGGCAAAAAGAACTCCCAGGGTGTTTACCTTGATGCCCCCGCCCGTGGACCCGGAGGCTGCCCCCACAAACATCAGAAAAAGAGTAAATACCAGACTCACATTGGCCATCTTGCTGAAATCAAGGGTGTTGAAGCCTGCGGTCCTGGCAGTAACTGATTGGAAAAAGGAAGCCAAGAGTTTAGCGCCCGTGGAGAGGTTGTCCATTGAATCGCGCCAATCGAATACCAGAAAAACAAGAGTGCCAGCCACCAGGAGCAGCGCACTTGTCGACAAGACCAGCTTTGAGTGGAGAGAAAGGCGCCGCCGCGGTTGCCAGGCATTCGAGGAAAAGACAAAACTCTTCAGCTCAAGGAGTACGAGAAAACCAAGCCCGCCCATGATAATAAGGCCGCAAAGAGTAAGACTTACGAGAAAATCACTCTGGAAATCTATAAAACTATTGGAGTACAGACAGAAGCCCGCGTTGCAGAACGCACTCACTGCGTGAAAAACTGAATAATAAAGAGCCTTGCCAGCTGGATACATCTCAGAGAAGCGAATGAAGAGCAAGGCTGCACCTGCGCCTTCCAGGAGCAGGGTAAACAGCACCACATGCTGCACCAGTGAAGGAAGCCTTATGTCGCGACGATGAGTGAAAGTGTCCTGTATTACACTACG
Source organism: Deltaproteobacteria bacterium (assembly GCA_019309045.1). Taxonomy (NCBI): domain Bacteria; kingdom Pseudomonadati; phylum Myxococcota; class Myxococcia; species Deltaproteobacteria bacterium. Next base: position 8,455 of record JAFDGZ010000100.1, read on the forward strand.
GCTGAGAAAGGAAAACCTTCCTCCCATTAGCAGGATGAGCACCGTTGAAAAGGTCATGATTCCCAGACCGCCGCACTGGATCAAAACGAGAACCACTGACTGGCCAAAAAGACTCAATTTGCTGCCTGTGTCAACCACTACCAGGCCGGTGACACAGGTCGCAGATGCAGCTGTAAACAGTGCATCCACAGGCTTGAGCGGCGGGCCGTTTGCTGCAAAAGGAGTAAGCAGCAGCAGAGTGCCAACCAGTATGAGGGTGGCAAAACTGATGATGGGGAGATTCAGGGGGGTAATGAATCGCCTCGATTTTGATGCCCAGAACTTCACCTTTGGCCAGAAACCTCCGCAAGAAGTCCTCTCTGGGTAAACCCCGCTTTCCGGAAAGGGCAAAAGGCGAGGCCTGAAAATCGCTTGCGAATGAAGCTTCTAGGTAATATAGAAAAGGAAGAATAGTCAAGCACTTTGAATGGCACTTTCAGAGCAGGGCTCATTTGCTCCGGGTGTGAGACTTACCCGGCGGTGAACAGAAAATGCGTTTCCCCTCGCCACTTGTCAAGGGCACCCTGCTAAGACGCTATCAGCGGTTTCTAGCAGATGTCCTTCTGGAGAACGGCCAGTCTGTTACGGCCCATTGTCCAAATTCTGGCAGCATGATGGGATGCAACTTGCCGGGCAGTGAAGTACGTCTGTCACCAGCCAGCAATCCCAAAAGAAAAACCCAGTATACCTGGGAATTGATCCGCCTGCCTGCCACCTGGGTGGGAATCAACACTCACCTCACCAACCACCTGGTAGCGGAAGCGCTTGAGCAGCACATCATAGCCGAGCTGTCCCCACAAGATGAGGTTCACAGAGAGGTCAGGCTGGGTGCTCACAGCCGCATTGACTTTCTCCTGCGGCGCGGTCAGCTTTCACTCTATCTCGAAGCCAAGAATATTACTCTGGTGGAGGATGGCATAGCTTACTTCCCCGATGCCGTCACAGACAGAGGGCGCAAGCATCTGAGATCACTGGTAGAAGCTATTGAAGATGGCCACCAGGCTGCCATCTGTTATGTGATTCAGAGAGAAGATGCCGCTGTTTTTGCGCCTGCCGCCCATATTGACCCCATGTACGCCAAAGAACTGCGGCGAGCTCATGCATGCGGTATGCAGATCCTGGCCTACCAGGCCCGGGTGACACCAGAAGAGATCAAGCTCACTGTGCCCGTGCCAGTAGACCTCGGCATTTCGGTCAGCAGCAGGTAGCCAGCCCGATGCATATCTCCCGAGAGGCCGCGACAACGCCCGTTTTCTCAAACGGCAACACGTCCGCTCAACCATCTTTTTAGCTGTAACAACTGGTTGTCGGCGCAAGCTTTGTTGCCTTTACCAGATAAGCAAACCCCTCCGCCCCGCAAATCGCACCCCCGGAGCTTATCACGTCCCTACGAGATCTGGTGAGTAGATGGTACTATAGGAAATCGGATACGTCTCGGGATTGCCCGGCAGTGGGATGATGAGCTGATTGCTTACTGTGAGCCACTGGTAGTCAGGTCGGAGGATTCTCAATTTGCCGTCGTCAGGAGGCTTGGAATAAATGGTATTACGATATACCACCTGAAAAACGGCCACCCCATATTCATCATTTATATCAACAAGATAACGTTCTACAAAAGTATCCAGCTCGAGATTATTCTCATTTGCCAGCCGCAAGATATCAGCAAGCGGAATCTTGATCAGCACGAATCTGCTCACACCTCGTTCACTTATTCTGGTGAGAGCCCGGGATTCGGCACTGGCAACGTAGACGGTAGAGATAAAGTCCATTTTTTTTAAAAACTGGGCCGCCACCACAGCGGCGGTACGTCGGCCTCCCACAGCGTAGTGAAATCCGTAGTTCTCAAAGAGCTTGTTGTGTAGACTTTCGGCATATTTCTCCCCCCGCTCATAGAGGTCCTTGGAAATATATCGAAACTGCTGGGCCATTTCCTCGGTGGCATTATCGATGGGCCAGTCGATCCTCACGTGGAAATGAGTGAGCGCATAGCGGTTCCTTCTCTTGATTGTTGGATCCTTCTGGATCAGCAGGGCGTAGTCCACCGGCAGCAGGTCCAGGACGAAATTCTTGAACCCGGGGTTGTCGAAGTAGCGTAAATTCTTGGTGTATTTCTTGTGGAGTTGCACGCATGTGAGTTCCGAAAGAGCCTCTTTGGTAACCTTGTTACTGTCAAAGAAGCGTATGTATTTCTTATAGCTGCTGGCAATGGTTCCTTCACAGAAAATGACAAGAAAGTGATTGTGATACACGTACTCTTTCTCGACTACCCGGGCTCTGGGCTTCAGTTCTCGTTTGGGAACAAAGGGATACGGTACCCCTGCTTCGCAGAAATTATGGTACGAATCAATTAGAGCGTGGGTGACCAGGTAGAGATCCATCTGATCCCGAAGTACCTCGTACACCGAGCGTCGCAGCCGATCGAGCAGGCTCAACTGGTATCGGTACGGCCAGGTTGGCATCTTCAAATTCCTTCCGATATCACCCGGGGGAAGCAAATCCCCCTCACCTCGGGCAACTCCCGGAACAAGAAAATCAACTTCTGTTATCTGGGAAGCCGAATCACGATCATAGCTCTGCTCCTCTTCCTGCAATAAAGAGGCATATCAACCACTCTCCATCAGCAGCGGCCATGATCAATGAACGCGCTCGCCAGCCTTGGGGAAAATGTTATTCGGCACACAAAGAGAACGTAACACTATGATAATGTGATTGAAACACGAATCATTGTCAACGTGTTTTTCACCAGCTTGCTGAGATGGCATTTCATTGTACCAGTTGAGCGCAGCAAAAAAGATGCCACAGTATACGACTATGTTCTTTGCGAAGCAGACACTCCTGCCCCGCACCTACGGTCGGGGAGCTCGGCTGCGGCAACGGTCACGAGGCCCGTTTCGGCTGGCGGCCACGGCTTTCGGCCAATCTTGACCTAGAACAAAGGTCAAAAAGAAAAGCTATCCTGGTGGGCCGGCAGGAATGCCTGTGGAGCAAAGAACATTCGGAGCCACCGACAACTCATTTTGAGGAGCTCGGCGACAACTCATTTTGAGGAGCTCGGCTACGGCTACGGTTACGAGGCCCGTTTCGGCTGGCGGAGACGTTGTTCGGCTCTTTCTCCGTTGCTGGGACCCGTTCACTTTCGCGGCAAGATGCCGCTGCCACGATTATCGGCTGGCGGCCACGGCTTTCAGCCAATCTTGACCTAGAACAAAGGTCAAGGAGAAAAGCTCTCCTAGTGGGCCGGCAGGAATGCTTGCGCAGCAAAGAACATTCGGAGCCACCGACAACTCATTACTCGCCAAGTGAACAGCCGAGGTTGATATGAAACTATCCCATACCCAGAGGTCAACTGAGGCTGCCTGAGATACGCGACTATGTTCTTTGCGGAGCAGGCCTTCCTGCCAAGCACCTCCGCCCGAGGAGCTCGGCTACGGCCAGGGTTACGATGCCCGTTTCGGCCGGCGGCCTTGGCTTTCGGCAAATCCAATTAGCCCGCAAGACTCTTGAAGAAAACCTCCTAGTGTGACGGCAGGAATGCTTGCGGAGCAAAGAACATTCGGAGCCACCGGCAACTTATTAACCGCTACCTGGTTAGCCGAGGTTAATATGGAACCGTGGTCCTGATCACTGTAGTCACGCTGGCAATTTCTTTCGATTCATAATGGGAGGGACTAGAGTTCAGCCTCAACCAGACTCTCGGGGAGGTAAAACACATATTCAGTTGCCAGCAAGTCAAACTGTACACTCGCTTCCAGCTCCACTATGTCATACAGCCCCTTCAAGGTCCTGGCTTCACAGATCTTGGCAAAAAAGGCAGTTCGCTCATAATACTTGGCATGCAGGGGGAGCAGAAACTGTCTCGACCCACCCAGCCAACTCACTCGCAGTTGTTGCCTCAGCTCGCTTATGGTCTTGTAAATGCTGTGCAGTAGATCTGTACGCAGAACCGGGCAGGTGCCATTCACCACACACTCCATGAGTCCAGCCAGACGATAAAGATCTCTAGCCTTGTCCTCCTCCTGCCGCCAGCGAAACAGAGCTCTTGCCGTGTAGTTGCAGCCCCCCACAAGGCTAAAGTGCTCGGGGACAAACCGCAAGTGTCGATGCCCTTTCCTCAGCGCCTCGCGCCGGTGCGCCTGATATTTGCTGGCTTCGCTGCGCAGGCATTGAATAATCTCACCTCGCAGCCAATCACCACGGCGGAATTCCAGAGGCGCCTGGCTGATGAGGTTGTCATCTGCCTGATGGCCTCTATCAAAAGGAATGATTCTAGCCATTGTTGCCACACAGGGCGGCACTGTACAAAACTACCAGTTGCGGCCCTGGAATCTCCTGTCGAGTCAAAATCTCCATCCAGCGTGACCTAATTGCTTTCACCATTTTTCTTCTCGGGCAAACCGGGGTGCGTCATTGCTTCTGCATCCAGGATTGCCTCCAGTCTCTGCCGATTCAATACGCCCAGCTCAAGGGCAGCTTCTCGCACTGTCTTGCCGCTGCGATACGCATAATGCGCCACCTCCGCTGCCTTATCATAGCCGATTGTTGGCGCCAGGGCAGTACACAGGGCCAAACTTTTTTCCACCAGTTCACGACATCTCTGTTCGTTTGCCCTGATACCCTGCAGACATTTGTCTGTGAAGTTTTTTACCCCAGCGCCAAGTAACTCCAGTGCACTGAGAAGATTGTGCGCCATGAGCGGCAGCATCACATTCAATTCAAAATTGCCTGCCTGCCCGGCCAGGGCCACCCCACTATCATACGCCATTACCTGCACGCAGACTTGCAGCAAGGACTCGATGATAACCGGATTTACCTTGCCAGGCATAATGGATGAGCCGGGCTGCACCGCAGGCAACCCTATCTCTCCTAGGCCGCACCGCGGTCCGGAGGCAAGCCAGCGCAGGTCGTTGCCAATCTTGATAAACGTCACTGCCAGGCCTCGCAAGGCAGCGCTTAATGCCACCAGGGCATCCTGGGCCCCTTGAATGGCAAAATGATTCTCCGCTTCCACCAGGGGCAGTCCGCTTTCTGCAGCCAGCAGTTGAATGACTCGAGAAGCAAAGCCAACAGGTGCGTTCATCCCTGTTCCAGTAGCTGTTCCCCCGAGGGCAAGCTCCATCAACCCGTCGAAGGCCCCCTGCAGCCTTTCTCTGCCAAGACTCAGCTGCCGCGCGTAGCCGCCGAATTCCTGGCCCAATCGTACCGGTGTTGCATCCTGCAGATGCGTGCGGCCAATCTTGACCACATGATCAAACTGGCTGCTCTTGGTGCGCAGTTCTGCTTCGCACTCCTCGAGTACCGGCGCCAGCTTTTCCCTGACAGTCTCAGCTGCTGCCAGGTGTATGGCTGTAGGAATTACATCATTGCTCGACTGTGATAGATTGACATGATCATTGGGATGTACAGGCGATTTACTGCCCCTTTTCCCACCGAGCAGCTCATTCGCCCGATTAGAGATAACCTCGTTGGCATTCATGTTGGTGGAGGTCCCGGAGCCGGTCTGGAAGATATCCACCACGAACTGGTCGTCATGTATTCCCTCCTGCACTTCCTGGGCGCTCTGCACAATAGCCGCCGCCACTTCGGGCTGGAGAAGCCCCAGTTCCTGGTTCGTCTGCGCTGCTGCCTTTTTTATCAGTCCGAGAGCTCGGATGAACTGCCTTGGGAATCGCAGGCCGCTTATGGGGAAATTCTCCAAAGCCCTCTGGGTCTGGGCACCATAGTATGCTGCCTCTGGAACCTTTACCTCTCCCATTGAATCCTTCTCAATCCTGAAAGCTTCACTACTCATGTTACACTTCTTTCTCTAGATCCTTGCTGGCGCCACAGAAGCAACCTGTTGTCCTCGCTCCAGAGCAGCAGTAAACTGACTCGTTCACGGGATTTCACCAGGCTGCCTCTCACCGAGCATTTTATAGGCTAGGAAGGAGTCCAGATGCTCAACAATATCCTGGACCAACTACTGCTCTCCCCTGCTTCAGTCAGCGGGCAATCATAGCACGCATCCGGTCAGAAGCATTCTGGGCGTCATCAGCGATGCTGCCAATGATCTCCAGGAGCCGCACCACGTGAAAAATGGTTACCGGATCATCCAGCACGGCAAAGGCGCGTTTTTTCAGCTCGTGCTCCAGCACATCTGCTTCGTTTTCTGACTGGCGGATATCTCTGATGATGCTTTTCAGCTTGTTGCGCTGCTCTTCCGTCTTGTTTCTGAAGTAAGAGATTGATTGCTCTACCATTTCCGGCAGCTTCTCTATGGCTGGTATCACTGCATCAATGAGCTCTAGAAAGTCGCCGATCAATTCCTCAGGTATGCCTGCCATTGGTCTGAATGAAAGCCAGTAGAGTGCTTCTTCCACATCGTCGAGCACGTGATCCTGCTCGCGCAGATAATCAAAGAGCATGAACTTGTCCACGGGCATCAGAAGCCCCTTGGGTATGTGGTTGCGCAGGTTGCGCTTGATAAAATCAGCCTGGCTTTCCAGACGAGCCACTTCTTCAGTGAGCTGATCGAATTCTTCACAGTCCTGCGACACATAGCATTCAGCAGCCCGCTTGAACATCCAGGCGCACTCTCTCACCTTGTCAGCATGCTCTTTCAATTTCTCGAAGGGAGAAACATAAAATAGGGAAAAGAATGAAAAACGCATAGACATTCCTCCTTGCCTTGCAGGCAGGAACTAAAGGAACATTACCGCCAAAATCTTGAAAAAAACCATGGCAAGCACCATTGTAAAGGGTAAGGTAATCACCCAGGAGGAAGCAATATTTCGCAGGAGCCTCATATCGAGAAAACCCATACCACGCATGAATCCGACTCCGACGACTGCTCCCACGAGCACATGGGTGGTTGATATGGGCAGGCCAAGCCGTGAGCAAACCAGGATGGTGGTAGCTGCACCAAACTCGGCACAAAAGCCTCGCACAGGAGTCACCTCGGTAATCTTGCCTCCAATGGTCTCTATTACCCGACTACCGAAGGCGAACAGTCCTCCTCCCACAGTGAGCCCGCCCACGGCCAGCATCCAGACAGGCACTTCCACATGCATTGCCACACTCTTCGTTCTGATCACAGAAAAGATGGCTGCCAACGGCCCTATGGCGTTAGCCACGTCATTGGCTCCATGGGCAAAGGCCACGTAACAGGCAGTAAGCACCTGCAGATAGGCAAAAAGCCTCTGGAGCACCACGTCTCCGGATCTCCTCTTCTTGCCTTTCCGTTCACCAAGTAGCCACCTGAGCCATTTCTTGGCTGCCATGCCGATGATGGCAGCCGCAGGCACGGCAACAACCAGAGCCTGTCCAAATCCGAGATCGAGATGCAGATTTTTCAAACCTTTGAAAATGAACGACAGGATGACCACCAGCACCACAGCACCCACCAGCAAAGGCGACCAGCGGAGCGCCATCACTTCAGGTCTGGCGGTTCTGAGAATCCGATTGCGGATGAAGTAGTATACTGCGCCCGCAATCAAGGCACCAGCCACAGGTGAGACAACCCAGCTGGCAGCAATGGTGATCACCTTTCCCCAGGATATGGCCCAGAAGCCCACACTGATGAGACCAAAACCAACCACTGCACCTACAATAGAGTGCGTAGTCGACACCGGCAGGCCCAATATGGTCGCAAGATGAACCCATATTCCTGCTGCAAGCAGAGCAGCAAACATTCCGAGCATGAGCTCAGCAGGACTGCCAACAAACAAATCTGGGCTGATCATACCTTTGCTGATAGTGCTCGTCACATGCCCCCCGGCGAGTACCGCTCCCAGAAAATTCGCCACAATGGAAATCAACACTGCTTTTCTGAGGGTCAGAGCTCCTGAGCCCACAGAAGTACCCATGGCGTTGGCCAGGTCATTGGCGCCAATATTGGCGGCCATATACAGGCCTATGCACGTGGCTGCCACAAGAACTATGGTTTCAGCACCCATAAGCAGTATACATCAGGGGGGCGGATACAGAGATCAGCCGCTCTTTCAGAAAGAATAGAAGAAATCGTTCTTGTTCAACAGTTCACAGCCTTGCCGCGTTACCCTCACCATGTTTTCCAGACGCACTCCTGCACAACCAGGCAGGTAAATACCCGGTTCCACCGTGACAACCATGTTCTCCTCGAGAACCATCGCGCTGAGCTTGCCAAAACCTGGTTTCTCATGCACGGCCAAGCCCACACCATGACCCAGTCCGTGCCCAAAGTAGTCGCCGTAGCCAGCAGAGTCGATATAGTCTCGAGCTACCTTGTCCACCTCCAATGATGAGATGCCAGCACGAATGGCATCCATGGCTGCAAGTTGCGCCTGGCGGACTGTTGCGTAAATCTGCCGCGTCTGGCTGTCAGCCTCCCCCAGAATTATTGTCCTGGTCATGTCGGAACAATAGTGAGCTACTCTCGCTCCCATATCAACGATTATGGTTTCACCTCGTTGAAGCCGACGATCAGTCGGTATGGCATGCGGCATCGCAGCATTTTGTCCAGATGCCACGATGGGGGGAAAGGCAACCGCTTCAGCACCGCCTTCTCTCACGAGCTCTTCGATTCGCCAGGCAACTTCTCTTTCTGTTTTCCCAATTTCGATCTCAGTGAGAACAGCGTCGAACACCCTTTCTGTCAAATCCAGCGATTCACGAATTGCCTGCAGTTCTGCCGGCTCTTTGACTACACGAATCCCCTCCACCAGATCCTTGCTGGCAATAAGCTTCCCCCGTGGGTTCCACTTGTGGAGAGTCTCTTCCACCTGCATGAACTTGTCGTGGGTGAGATGACGGCTTTCGAAACCAAGATTTTTTGTGTCCAGGCTGGCAAGTATATCCGCAAGCACATGAAGCAGGGTTTCTTTGTACACCACCAGCCGAAACCCCGGCGCCTCTTTTGCCGCCTGTTCCTGATAACGGAAGTCCGTAGCAAGCACCTGGTCCTGATCATTGATGAGCAAGAAGCCGGAGGACTCGGCTGGATGCATGTCTTCAGCCCAGAAACCGCTCATATAAGCCCGATTGTAGGGTTCTGAGATCAAGATGGTATCGAATGGTTGTTCAGACAATATCTTTCTCAGTGCTTCCAACCGTCGTTGAAACGGAGCAACGCTCATCATATGGCTTTCCTCTTGTGTCTGCATTAGAAGTCTCGCTTAGAGATTGCACTATACTGAATAATGAACGGAGGCACAATAATTTCATGCGCTCTAACAAGCAAGTAAGTTGTTCCTCCTTTGCTGCGATCAGCACGAACCCTTTTGCTCCTTTACCACAGCAGCCGTTCCTGGCCAGCACCTGTACTCGAGGAGCTCGGCTGCGGCTACGGTTACGATGCCCGTTTCGGCTGGCGGAGACGGCTTTCGGCCAATACATTTACCTGGGAAAACTCACGGGAAAGACCTCGTGATGTGTCGGCAGGAATGCTCGCGGAGCAAAGAACATTTGGAGCCACCGACAACTCATTTCGAGGAGCTCGGCTGCGGCTACGGTTACGATGCCCGTTTCGGCTGGCGGAGACGTTGTTCGGCTCTTTCTCCGTTGCTGGGACTCGTTCACTTTCGCGGCAAGATGCCGCTCCCACAATTTCGGCTCTCGACCACGGCTTTCGGCCAATCTTGATCTAGAACAAAGGTCAAAGAGAAAAGCCCCCAGACAGACGGCAGGAATGACTGCGCAGCAAAGAACATTCGGAGCCACCAACAACTCGTTACCCGCTGCCTGGTCAGCCGAGGTTAATATGAAAGGTTGATGGCAAAATGAAAGTACACCCTTCTCACTACTCTATTGCTGCTGGCTAACCTGAAGGCTGAGCCTGCGGCTACCAACTCGTTGCCCTGCCTCCAATCCCCTGTCACGCCTCGTTACCGATATTGGTTATCATGTGCACTTTCATTTTGCCATCAACCGATAATCGATAACGGTTATCCTCGTTAGCGAGGAAGCTCGGCCAGGCCTCAGTACAGGCAGGCTATTCTGAAATCTCCCAAAAGTTGACAACCAAGGTAGGATATTCTATATCCTAACCGAAAGTACTGGATATTCACCCCGGGACAGAAAGGAATTTTCCATGTATTCCAAGATGTTAGTTCTCCGCTTTCCCAGAGATATCGTCAACCAACCCATTGTCTGCAACCTGGTCAGAAACTACGATCTCACTTTCAACATTCTCAAGGCCACTGTGTATCCTCATCGCGAGGGGTTAGTGGTCATGGAGCTGCAAGGCCAATCACGA
>JAFDGZ010000101.1 GCA_019309045.1 Deltaproteobacteria bacterium
GCACACGTTTTTGTCGGCTTTGTCCAGCAGACCGCCAATTTCAAGGAGAGATCATGAGCGAACTGCTCTGGCAGCCTTCTGCTGCTCGGGTAAAGAGTACCAATATGTATGATTTTCTTCAGTATGTGAACAACAGGTACGACTACTCTTTGCACACCTACGACGAGCTCTACCAGTGGTCAATCGACAACAGCCCTGAATTCTGGAGCACGCTGTGGGACTATACTGAAGTCATCCACAGCAGCCCCTACCAGCAGGTGGTAGATGATCTGCACACGATGCCCGGCGCTCGCTGGTTCGAAGGGGCCCGGCTCAATTTTGCTGAAAACCTGCTCCGCTTCAGAGACGACCATACAGCCCTGAGCTTCATAGGCGAAGGAAGGCAAGCTGTACACCTGACCTATGGAGAACTCTTTCAGCAGGTTGCCCGACTGGCAGCCTCGCTGCAGCATATGGGCGTGGGACCCGGCGACCGGGTAGCCGCCTTTATGCCCAACATGATGGAAACCGTCATCGCCATGCTGGCCGCCACCAGCCTGGGGGCCATATGGTCATCATGTTCTCCAGACTTCGGTTTCAGGGGCGTGCTCGATCGTTTTGGCCAGATCGAACCCCGGATCCTCTTCACAGCCGACGGCTATCAGTACAATGGCAAGCGCTTCGACTCGCTCGCCAGGATAAAGGACATCAGCAGAGAAATCCCCAGCATTGAACAGATCGTCATTGTTCCCTATACTGACTCCAATCCTGATCCCTCTGTGGTGCCAAATGGCATCCTCTGGGATCATTTTCTCCACCAGGGCGAGGCAGAACTTGCTTTCACGCAGGTACCAGCGAACCATCCCCTTTACATCCTGTACTCATCCGGGACTACCGGGGTGCCCAAATGCATCGTCCACGGAGTGGCGGGAACTCTCTTGCAACATCTAAAGGAATTGCAGCTGCACACTGACGTCAAACGGCAGGATACCATCTTCTACTTTACCACCTGCGGCTGGATGATGTGGAACTGGCTGGTGAGCGCCCTTGCCCTTGGAGCGAGGGTTCTGCTCTACGATGGCTCCCCCTTTTATCCACGGCCTTCCAGCCTGTGGGAAATTGCCGAGCGGGAGGGAATCACCATTTTCGGCACCAGCGCTAAATACCTGGCTGCCCTGGAAAAAGAAGGAGTGCAGCCAAAAAGCAATTTTGATCTCGCGCCGCTCAAGGCCATCCTCTCCACGGGCTCACCGCTATCTATTGAAAGTTTTCACTACGTTTACCAGCAGATCAAAGAAGACGTCTGCCTGTCGTCCATATCCGGCGGCACAGATATCATCTCCTGTTTTGCCCTGGGAAACCCCATGGGCCCCGTGTATGCCGGAGAACTTCAGTGCCGGGGTCTCGGCATGAAGGTGGAAGCCTTTGACGAACAGGGCAAATCTGTCATCGGCAGGACAGGCGAACTGGTGTGCACCATGGCTGCCCCGAGCATGCCCATCTACTTTTGGAACGATCCAGACAACAGGAAATACCAGGAGGCCTATTTTTCTACCTATCCTGGCATCTGGCGCCACGGCGACTGGGTGGAGATTACTGAAAGAGGTACTGTTATTATTTATGGGCGTTCAGACGCCACCCTCAACCCGGGAGGCGTGCGCATCGGCACGGCTGAAATCTATCGCCAGGTGGAGACCTTTCCTGAAATCATAGACAGCCTGGTGGTTGGCCAGCAGTGGCAGGATGATGTGAGGATTGTTCTTTTCGTGAAACTCAGGCCAGAAACGGAGCTCTCCGACGAGCTCCGTCAAAAGATCAGCAGCACCATTCGCAGCAACTGCACCCCGAGGCATGTGCCAGCAAAAATCATCTCGGTGCCCGACATCCCATATACTATCAATGGCAAGAAGGTGGAGCTGGCGGTTCGCAAGATAATTCACGGTGAAGAGGTCAAGAACAGGGACGCCCTCGCCAACCCTGAAGTCCTGGATTTTTATGCCGCATTGCCCGAACTGCAATGTTGAAGCAGCTGTCTGTCTCCACGGGGATATTTCACTGGCCAGCCTGCTGGCTGCAGCCCCAGAAACTGCCAACTGACACCTGCCACATCCAGAAAATCTGCCGGAAAGTGAATTTGTTGCTTTCTAATAAAAACCTCCTTCAGGTATTATAGGATTTTTGCAACACCTTTTTCTGCTGCACCCGCAGAGGCCAATCGACAGCAGCCGGTTGAAACGCCCGGGTGCTGCTGAACGACACCCAGAATATTTTGCCCTGTCAACTTGTCAGTAAACCGGGACCTGATGAAGGAGTTGTAGATCATGGCTAAGACCTACAAGAGGGTTGTCGACAAATCCCTCTTCTCATGGGTTCGCGAGAGTAACCTCAAGCTGCAGGTAATCCTCATCCTCGTTATTCTCGTGACTGTGGCGGCAAGAGTCTTCCCTCTAGAGATGCAGAAGAAAATTGTCAATGAGGCCATTGGCCTCAGGCAGATCAATCTGTTGTTTCTCTATTGCGGACTCTATCTGGTGGCAGTTGTCTCTGCCGGGGCTCTCAAGTACCTTATCAATGTTCTGCAGACCTACATTGGCCAGAGTGCCCTGGCCAACATGCGACAGCAACTCTATCATCACATTCTGACCCTGCCCCTGAGTTTTTTCCGAAAAACCCAGCCTGGATTGGTGGTGACCGTCCTGGTGAATGAGCTGGCTTCACCGGGCGACTTTGTGGGCATGGCTGTGGCTGTACCCGTAACCAACCTGTTGACCCTGTTAGGATTCGGCGCTTATCTCTTCTGGCTCAACCCTCTTCTCGCAGTTATATCTTTTACTATCTATCCTTTCGTGGTCTTTCTGGTTCCCATACTGCAAAAGCGCGCCAATGAACAGAACAAGAAGCGCATCGACGCCTCCAGAAAGCTTTCAGGCAAGATAGCGGAAGCCATCAGCGGCGTGCACGAGATTCATGCCAATGGCGCCTACCGCATCGAGAATCAAAAGTATGACAGGCTCGTCGACAACCTGCGGCGAATCAGAATAGTCTGGAATCTCTACCGCTACGGAGTCAAGGCCTGCAACAATTTTTTCACCAACCTGAGCCCCTTTCTGGTATTCATCGTGGGAGGATACCTGGCCATCAAGGGCCGCTTCGATCTCGGCTCACTCGTTGCCTTTCTTTCCGCCCAGGAAAAGCTCTACGATCCCATCAGGGAGCTGACAGACTTCTACCAGGCCTACCAGAATGCCAGTGTGACCTACAAGCGAACCATGAGCTACTTCGACGTGCAGCCAGACTATGTCCTGGAACCCAGAGATAGACAGCCATATAGCTTCACAGGCAACATAGAAGTGCGCAACCTTTCATTTCACGTTGACGGGGTGCAGTTGCTCGACAGGGTAAACTTTTCCCTCTCTCCTGGTGAGCACATGGCCCTGGTGGGCTTTTCGGGCAGCGGCAAGAGCACCCTTGGCCTCTGTATCGGTCAGCTTTACAAGTACACAGGCGGCCAGGTTCTCATTGACGGTCATGCCGTGGCTGACCTTTCCAAGGCAGACATTGTCAACAATGTTGGCTTTGTTTCACAAACCCCTTTTATTTTTGAAGGAAGCTTCAGAGAAAATCTCCTCTACTCCTGTGCTGCCCAGGTTGCCGCCGACCTGGAACAGGCAGCAGCAGACGCGCCGAGCCGAGATACCATTATCGAAGTCCTGCAGCAAACCGGCATCTTCGTGGATGTTCTCAACTTTGGCATGAACACCATTCTGGCCTACGATCAGCACCAGGACCTGGCGGCAAAGCTGATCGAGCTGCGGCGGGATTTCCAGAGAGACTTTGGCAGTCAACTGGCTGACTATGTAGAGTTTTTCAATGAAGACAACTACCTGTATCACTCTACCGTGAGCAGCAATATCACCTTTGGCGCAGCCAGAGACCCTTCATTTGAGGTAGCCAACCTGCCCAGGAATCCTTATTTTCTCGAATTTCTTGACGAGGCTGATCTGTATCGCCCCCTGGTCAACCTGGGTGCCGAACTCTGCCAGCAGACGGTAGACATTCTCGGCAGTCTGCCAGCCGAGGAGGTCTTCTTTGAACAGAGCCCCATCAGGCCGGACGAAATCGAGGTCTTCAAAGAGCTGGCAGCAAGTATGCAAAAACGCAAATTGCATCAGCTGCCCCCGGCAGAAAATACCAGACTGCTGGAACTGGCCCTGCGCTTTATCCCGGCCAGGCACAAGATGGTTGCCTTTCCGCACATACTGGAACAGTTGCTCCTGGAAGGACGCGAGCTGTTCAAGGAAAAAATCTCCAGAGAGAAGCCCGGGGCTTTCTCCTTCTATGACATGTCCCAGTACATCTATTCCCAGACAATTCTGGAAAATATTCTCTTTGGCAAGCCCAGCACCACCACACCCCAGGGTCTGGAAAAGATTCACCAGAGCCTGATCCATCTGCTCATTGACCAGGACCTCCTGGAAACTATCATCGAAATTGGTATAGAATACAATGTAGGCAGCAAAGGCGACAAGCTTTCAGGCGGGCAGCGGCAAAAGCTGGCCATAGCGAGGATCTTCCTCAAGGCGCCTCGAATCATGATCATGGACGAGGCCACCTCAGCTCTCGACGCCCGGTCCCAGGCACGCATTCAGAGATTGCTGGAGACCAAATGGCGAGGCTACACTACTCTGATTGCCGTTATTCACCGCCTGGATATCATAAAGAGCTATGACAAGATCGGTGTCATGAAAGCTGGCAGGCTTGTCGAAATAGGAACCTATGACGAACTGATGGCCAAGAAAGGAATGCTCTATGAGCTCATCCACGGGAAACACTAGGGCAGATGCCTGCGAATTTACAGAGAATCTCCAGATCCTGAGACACATCGACTTTTTCGCCGGGCTCCCCCTTGATGCACTGAAAGTAATTGCCTACCTGTTTACCAGGGAAACTTTTGCAGCCGGCGATCGACTCTTTCAGCAAAATTCCAATGACGGCCAGGCATTTTATATCTTTTCCGGGACAGCCAGACTGTTTCGCGAAGAGGAGCAAGGCGAGATTGTGGTCAGGGACTTCGGACCAGGCGACTTTCTGGGAGGTCTGGCACTCTGTGCAGACGTTCCCAGGCTGTTTTCATTGAAGGCTGTCACCGAGATAGACTGTATGATCCTGACCCGGGAAAAGTTCTCCAAGGTAATGGAACAGTTTCCGCAGCTGCTGCCAGCAGTACTCAAGGCGGTGGTGGTGGCGGTACGCACCTGGGAAGAACGGCTCTTTCTGGGTGAAACTCCAGTGTCGGATGTATGTGTGCCCACCCTGGGGGTATCCATGCTCTAGTTTTTGCCGATTCTAGGGCTTGACAGAAAGCCTGAAGAAAGCGAAACTTGGACAGGCTGTATTGGGCGGACCCTGAGCGCTCTACCACTGTTCCTGCCCCTTCTCCCATGGCCGCCAATCAGCTGGACGGCATTGATCCGAACTTGCAAGGAATCACCTTCCATGTCTGGAAATAATGTTACTCTGGAATTGAAGAACAAGCTTTCAGAGCTGAAAAAACTCCACCAGCACGTGGAGCAGTTCGGCGCCTCTCTCGGTCTGTCCAGGGAGACCATCTTTCACCTGAATCTGGTGCTGGAGGAACTGGTTACCAATGTAATATCATATGGATACACGGATGAGGCAGAACACCTCATAAGGATCACCCTGTCGGAAGACAATGGCACTATTCACCTCTGCCTGGAGGATGACGGTATTCCCTTCAACCCCATCAGAGCAAAAAAGCCAGACCTGGACACCCCTGTTGAAGGTCGGCAGATTGGCAAAGTTGGCATTCATTTCTGCAAAGAACTCATGAAGAACCTCAAGTATGAACGGCGCGAGGGCAAGAACATCATCAGCATGAAGAAAGAAATCAAGAAGAAAGACGACACCCGGGCCGAGTCCCGATAAGGTGGTCGATCTCATGTATTGTTATTTTTGGGAAATATTCGTGCGCAGGAGGTGGTAGCGGAATGGAAGTCACTGAAAAGAAACAAAACAGCACATCGATTTTCAAGATCAGCGGTCGCCTGGACTCTAACACCTCACCTCAGTTTGAAAAGCAACTCCTGGAGACCATTGCCAACGGCCAGAAGCAGATAATCATCGACTTCGAGTCACTCGACTACATTGCCAGTGCTGGTCTGAGGGTCCTGTTGAAGGCAACCAAGGAGCTCAAGCGCTCAGATGGTAAGATCGTTTTATGTTCCATGCGAGATTATATCAAAGAAGTATTTGATATTGCAGGTTTTTCTACAATCTTGCCTATTGTGCCCACCCTGGACGACGCCTTGAAAGCATTCTGACAGGCTTGCAACAGTATTGCTGCTTGCATCCGGGCAAGCCATGATCACGCAGCATAAACTACTCGAGTACGGTCTGCCAGCAGACTGTGGTCCGCTGAGCATCGCCGGCAGCTGGCATGGTCTCTCTGGTCAACAGGAAAACGAAATTGAGCAGTCGGACCAGAGAAGGCTTTCCTCTTCTTCTGGCTCGTCTCCCAGCCCGGCTGTCAGAGGGGAGATGGCAGAGGTTCTCTTATATTGCCTGCTGATCACTCTGCGAAGATATTCACGGCCCGCCTCCGTGACTTTTACAAAATACACATCAGTGCCAACCCTGATTTCACCATTGTCAGCAGTACCTATGGCCGTCCAGACCACCTTGGCAATTATTTCCAGCGGCTTGTGATCAGGAACCTCTATGAGCATTTTGAAATTTCCGTGCAGAGGCGGCAGCAAACCCTCACATGAAAGTAGACCATGAAAGGGGCCAATATTTTCTACCTTCCCCTGTACAGGCCTGCGGCGTGACAGCAGCGTCACTGGCCAGGCCACCTTTGCCCTGGTGTATTGCAATCTTTTCGTTGTCATGGAAGTATGCAAGACTATACCACCCTGGCAGCAGTTGAGCACCGCCTTTGCCTGGCAGATGCTATTTGCAACATTGTAATCGTTGCAATTTCAAGCTAATATCCTGATTCAGAAGGCCCAGTTGACTGAAATCATCCTGCTCATACTGCAACCTGTATACCACAGCCAACTCTCTGCCGGCCTGGCCGCCACGGTCCAGCCTTGCAGGCTCCTGGACGTCTGTTTCTCTCTGGCTGCTGCCGCTTTTGCGGCGGTGATGAAGGCATGCTATGAAGACCTTGCAATTGCTGAACATAGTTATCCTTGCTTCGCTGTTTTTTTTCAGCTCCAGCAACAGATCAGCTGCCTGGCACGATGAAACTCATCTGGCTATTGCCAGAGTTGCCGGCTATTACAAGTGGTACAACAGTGCAGGAGCAGACATGGCAAAGCTGAAGGCCGGCAAGATCGAAAGCCACAATCACCGGGCCCACAACCCGCCGCAAACGACCGTCACAGCGGCAATGGTCATGGAGCAGGTGGCAAGATACAATCAGATAGATAAACAGGGCCATCTTTACGGTGCTATCATCGCCTCTCTCAGAAACTATCTGGAAAACAGGCAGAAGGGAAAGTATGGCGAGTATCATCTGGCGTATTGCGCCCACTACGTGGGCGACCTTTCCCAGCCTCTCCACAATACTCTCAAAGACGCCTATAACAAAAAATACCACAAGAGGACCGATGGCATTGTCGAGTCCGAGGTGATGCAGAACCTGGAGAAAATAAAAATCTATCCTGTACAGATCAACTCCGAGCAGGATCTAGCCACGGAGATCGCCAGAATAGCCAACAGGGCGAAAACACTGGGCTACCGCCTCGAAGCAGAAGACCGGCTGATAACTAGAGAAGAGGCCTACCAGCAGCTGAGCGACAGTGCCTCGCTTTTCAGGGCCATCCTCCACTATGTCAACAGCAAGCCCTTACTGTCTACAGGCAAAGAATTCTAGCTGCCAGACTGAACCTGGATGCCTCGATTAAATGTCAGCCCGCTGTCAATACTGCACCTCACAATCAACGGCACCTCGACCCTTTTTCACTTTTCCGCTCAGCTCAACTGCCTATCCAGGCTCCGGTACTGAATTGCCTCTGCAATGTGCGGCGCCCTGATTTGCTCTTCGGAATCGAGGTCGGCAATGGTCCTGCCTATCTTGAGAATCCGGTTGTAGGCCCGGGCGCTCAACCCCAACCTGTCGATTGCTGTCTTGAGAAGTTGTTGTGAATCCTTCCCCAGCATACAGAATTCTTGCAGCAATCCGGGCGGCATCTGCGAATTGCAATAGATCTTCTGGCCTGTGAATCTTTCCTGCTGAACTGCCCGTGCCATGTTGACCCGGCGGCGAATCACCGCAGAATTCTCTCCCCCTTCTTCCTTTGCCAGGTCCTGATACTCCACCGCCGGCACTTCCACATGAATGTCCAGCCGATCCAGCAAGGGCCCTGAAATCTTGGCGCGATAGCGTTGAATTTGCACATAGGTACACTGGCACTGGTGCTTGGCGTCGCCATAAAAACCGCAGGGACAGGGATTCATTGCAGCCACAGCCATGAAGCGTGCCGGATATGTTATGGAGGTTGCTGCCCTGGCAATGGTCACCCGGCCATCTTCCATTGGCTGGCGCAGCACCTCCAGTACATTCTTGCGGAACTCGGGCATTTCATCCAGGAAGAGCACGCCGTTGTGCGCCAGGCTCACTTCACCCGGTTTGGGTATCTGGCCGCCGCCGATCAGACCGGCATCAGAAATGGTGTGGTGCGGCGCCCTGAAGGGACGGGTCACCACCAGGGCGCGGTCGCCCATGAGGCCCATAACACTGTAGACTTTGGTGGTCTCCAGGGCCTCTTCAAAGGTAAGGTCCGGCAGTATAGTGGGCAGCCGTTGAGCCAGCATTGTTTTCCCGGAGCCCGGCGGTCCCACCATAAGCACGTTGTGTCCCCCGGCTGCAGCAATTTCCAGAGCGCGTTTTACATGCTCCTGACCCTTTACTTCGCTGAAATCCAGTTCATAGTGGTTATGGCTGGCAAACAGCTCTGTCACCTGTATGCTGGTTGGGGACAGATCCTGGCCGTTGTTCAAGAAGGTCACCGCATCCGAGAGATGCTGTACAGCAAACACCTGTACTCCATCCACCACCGCAGCTTCACGGCAGTTGGCCTCCGGCACC
>JAFDGZ010000102.1 GCA_019309045.1 Deltaproteobacteria bacterium
GCTTCCTCCACCGTGATCACTCCCTCTTTGCCCACCTTGTTCATGGCCTCCGCAATGATGTTGCCAATGGTCTCATCATTGTTGGCGCTGATGGTGCCTACCTGGGCAATCTCCTTCTGCTCCTTGGTGGGCTTGCTCAGCTTCCGCAGCTCTTCCACTGCTGCTGCTACTGCCTTCTCTATGCCTCGCTTCAATGCCATGGGATTGTGCCCGGCCGCCACCAGTTTGGAACCTTCACGGTAGATGGCCTGTGCCAGTATGGTGGCGGTGGTGGTGCCGTCGCCAGCCACATCAGAGGTCTTGCTCGCCACCTCTTTGACCATCTGGGCTCCCATGTTCTCGAACTTGTCCTCGAGCTCGATCTCTTTGGCCACCGTCACCCCATCCTTGGTGATGGTGGGAGATCCCCAGCTCTTCTCCCTTGGGACCCAAAGTAACCTTTACCGCATCGGCCAGGATGTTGACACCCTTCATGGTCTTCTCCCTGGCCTCACCATAGTATTTGATTTCTTTGGCAGCCATAAATCACTTACCTCCTCTTTTACAGTCTCTCTTTACTGGACAATCGCCAATATGTCATCTTCTCGCATGATCAGATGCTCTTCACCATCTATTTTGATATCGGTGCCCGCGTACTTGCCAAACAGCACCCGATCACCCTCCTTGACTGTCATCTCACTCACCTTACCATTGTCCAGACGCTTTCCCTTACCTACTGCCACCACCCGACCCTGCTGCGGCTTCTCCTTGGCAGTGTCCGGAATGATGATCCCTCCCACACTCTTCTCCTCTTCCTCGATTCGCTTGATGATTACTCGATCGTGCAATGGCCTTAACTTCATACCTCATACCTCCTTGTCATTAACTGTGGTAGCAATCCTCGCTGTGGAGGATTGCTCCTCTGCTGCCTTTCTTGTTGCTCATGGGGCGCCAACGCCAGAACCGCTCCCCAGATGCGCCCCTGGACACAACCCAGCAGGCCGCACCCCTGCTCGCCGGCCGGCATCCAGAGACTGCCGAGCTAACTTTTCTCGAGATTTGAGTGGATAAACTCTGCTGACTGGAAAGGGGAAGCCTGTCAGAAGCCGGGGCTGCAATGGAAGACTGCTGGCAAACTCAAACCCAGCGAGCCATTGAGCCTGAAAATCAACTCCCTGCAAACCCAAGTTCATTGTTGTTGCTCACCCACATGGCGACCAGTAGATGCCGCCTGTATCCATAATCACATCTACGTCCACACCCAGGCCCCCTTCAGGCTCTCGAGAAGGTTGGCCTGGTCTGCTGCTTCCCTATTTGAAAGTGAAATTATGTGGCCTATGGTGTTAGCACTCACCTGAAGGGAGTGCTAACACGACTAATTTAAACATCTGGAAAAAAAAATCAAGACCCTTTGCAAAAAAAAAATCAAAAAAATTTTGCCATAGAAAATTCACAGCAGTTCAGCAAGTTATAAGGTGCTGGCCTGCAGAAGCCTCACAGGTGCACGCCCAGTGGCATTGCAGAGCTGGGGTCGCCTAGTTGCTGGAAAGATGGCAGGGGCCAGCCACCCTGTACAGCCCAAAACAGATCACCACACACACCTTGCTCCGCTGCATATTCCGCCAAGGTAATAACCTTTGCTGGCAAGCCGAGCACCCAGGCAGTGAAGCCTGGCCAGTTGCCCCACCTGAGAATTACGGCCCAGTACTTTCTCTGGAACAAAACGCTGCTGATCATTTACTAAAATAAAGATAGTTTGCAGTTGCTGTCGATCAACACCCTTTTCCAATTCAGAGGAGTCTGGACGAGCCAAGGGAGGAGTGCCATGGAACTGAAAGAAAAGATCCCCTTCTCTCTAACCCGGATGATTCGCCCACAGATGTTGCCGGACCGCCGTGGCAGGCGCCTGTCCAGCATGGCATCTGGCGGCACTGCGCAAGCTGACCAGACATTGCATTCTGAGTGCAGCTGGCAGAACTCGGCAGCAGGAAACGGCCCAAATGCTGCTCGCAGACACACGGGGCTCCTAATTGTGGCAATTGTCCTCTTCTGTTTGCTTTCCAGCTCAATCCAGCTTGCCACGGCAGCCGAGAACAGCAAAGATCTCCCTCTGCGGGCCATATCCATAGCACCAGAATACACCGGCGTGGCTGTAGCTAAGGGAGAAGATGTCAGCATCGATCTCATAGTAAAAAATGGTGGCCGACGTGATGAGAACATTTTCGTCACGGTCACTTCCGTACCTGCGGGCTGGCAGGCAAGAATAAAGACTTACAGATTCGAAGTGACCGGCATACACGTACCAAGTGACGACAGCAAGAACCTTACTTTTGAGCTGGAACCTGACAAAAGTGTCGCCCCAGGAAAATACTCCTTTGCTGTTACAGCCAAGACGGATGATGGTAAGCTAACGGCTTCCTGCCGTTTCAACGTTGAGGTAAAGGAAAAAAGCGACAACAAGAAAGCCAAAGGGCTCACCATCAACACCTCTTACCCGGTCCTGCAGGGCCCAACAGATGCCAGGTTTGAGTTCTCCCTGGAAGTTCAAAGCGAGATGTCCCAGGATGCGATTGTCAATCCAGGGGCCCAAGAACTGGGAGATAAACTTCAAGCCCGCCTATGAGGAAAAATATATTTCCAGCCTGAGAATCAAGGCAAACCAGAGCAAGACAATGGCTGTGGAAGTAAAGCCCTCACCTCTGGCTGTTCCTGGGAGGTATCCCATCAAAGTCAAAGCAAGTTCAGAAAAGGCAACTGCTGAAGTTGAACTCACGGTAGTACTCACAGGCACCTACAAGCTGGAGGTGGGCACAGCAAGCGGTTTGCTCTCTCTGAATGCTCTGCGGGGCAAGCCGGCAAACATGTCTTTCTACGTGAAAAACAGCGGTACTGCCACCCAGAATAATATCCACTTTCTCTCTTTCAAACCGGAAAACTGGAAGATCGAGTTCACGCCTGACAAGATAGACACCCTGGCAGCAGATGAGGTAAAGCAGATCGAGATGACCATAACCCCTTCTTCACAAGCGCTGGTTGGTGATTATTCCGTGAGCATTTCTGTCCAGGGAGAAAAGGCGCAGAAAGATTTGGAGCTGAGAGTAACGGTCCGTGCTGCAACTCTCTGGGCCTGGGTCGGCATCGGCCTTATTGTCCTGGTAGTTGCCGGCATGGTAGTCATGTTCATGAAAATGGGAAGGCGTTGACATGGACAACAAAGCAATTGTTGAGACTATGGATCTCACCAAGAAGTATGGCCATCACTTTGCGGTGGATCAGCTGAACTTTCATATTCGGCAAGGTGAGATCTTTGGCTTTCTGGGGCCAAATGGTGCAGGCAAGACAACCACGCTGCTCATGCTTCTCGGTCTCTGCCAACCTTCGGGGGGAAGCGCACGAGTGTGCGGTAAGAATCCCAGCAAGAATCCTCTTAAGGTGAAGCGGCTGGTTGGTTATCTTCCAGAGAATGTCGGCTTTTACAGTGATCTGGATGCGCTGCAGACTCTCAACTACATTGCCGAGCTCAATGGCATAGCAAGAGAGGAGATTGACACCAGGATACGTCAATGTCTGCAGACCGTTGGGCTTGCCGAGGAGACCTACAGCAAGAAGGTGGGAACTTATTCCAGAGGGATGAGGCAAAGACTCGGTATCGCCGAAGTTCTCATGAAGAATCCCGAGGTGCTCTTTCTAGACGAGCCCACCTCGGGTCTGGATCCAGACGGCGCCCTGCGACTTATCGAACTCATTAAAACTTTGAACCAGGAAAGAAACATTACGGTGCTTCTTTCTTCGCACAATCTGCAGCAAGTACAGAAAATTTGCCACCGAGTGGGCATCATGATTGGCGGCAGGATGGTGGCTCAAGGCTCAATCGATGACCTCGCCAGAGAAAAATTCGGCGTCGGTCGAGAAAAATACACCCTGGAAGAAATTTACATGAAGTACTTTCAGGAGGTCTGAACATGAAAGGCCTGCTTGCAGTGTACCGCAAAGAACTGGCGGACCAGTTCAGCAGTTACCGATTTATGATTCTTTTTGCACTGATTGCCATGGTCAGTCTCATCACCACTTACATGGCAGGAATAAGCCTCAGGGAGAGTCTCGAGGGAACTGTCAAGCCTAAATTTGTCTTTCTCATGTTGTTCAATACTACTGGGGCGCTTTTTTCTCTGGTCCAGTTTGTCGCCTTTTTCGGACCGCTCATCGGCCTGGTCATGGGCTTCGATGCCATCAACAGAGAACGGGCCCAGGGGACTCTCATCAAGATTATATCTCAACCCATTTATCGTGATGCTGTCATCAATGGCAAGTTCCTTGCCGGGGTGACAACCATCACGATCATGCTGGCAGCCATTGTGCTGACGATCACCGGCTTTGGTCTGACACTTCTGGGAATCGTTCCGGGAGTGGAAGAATTGGCCAGGTTATTGATCTACCTGATCATCAGCATCTGTTACATCTCATTCTGGCTCGGGGTGGCAATTCTTTTTTCCATTGTCTTCAAAAGCGTTGCCACCTCAGCACTCGCTGCCGTTGCTCTGTGGATTTTTCTTTCCTTCTTTGTTTCCCTGGGAGCCAGCGTTCTGGCAAACGCCGTTGCCAGCAGCCATGACAACAACCAGGCAAGCACTGAACTTCTTCTGAAAAGGGCCAAGTTGAAGGAAAACATCTCACTATTGTCCCCCATGGTGCTCTACTCCAATGCTTCGGCCACCATTATCGATCCCATGAGAAATACCACCAAAAGTCTGGTGCTCATGGGACCTCTGGAGAGGCTTTCCTCTTCCCGTTTTCAGAATCCTCTTTCACTGGATCAAAGTGTGCTGGTGGTGTATCCTCATCTGGTGGCCCTGGTGGCCATTACCTTGCTTTGTTTTGCAATCTCCTATCTGGTATTTATGACACAAGAAATTCGCAGCTGAATGGCATGCAGCGGATACAGGGTTGAAAGCGGCTCGGAGCATCTGGCAACAGACAGCAGGCTCGAAACTGAACTAAGGAAGAAAAAAGATGATCGAAGCAAAACATCTTCGCAAGCATTTCGGCAAGACCCTAGCTGTTGACGACATCTCCTTCAAGGTGGAGCGGGGAGAGGTTCTGGGGTTCCTCGGTCCCAATGCTGCCGGCAAATCCACCACAATGAGAATGCTTACTGGTTTTCTCACCCCCACCTCGGGCACTGCTGTGGTTGGCGGTGAGGATATAGTACGCTCTTCTCTGGCAGCGCGCAAAAAGCTAGGTTATCTGCCGGAAAATGCGCCGGTGTATCCTGACATGACTGTAACTGGATTTCTCGACTTTGTTGCTGAAATACGAGGTCTTACAGGCGCGACCAGGAAAAAGAGAGTTGCCGAAATAATCGAACAGTGTTTTCTCTCTGAAGTACGCTTTCAGACAATCAATACCCTGTCCAAGGGGTTCAAGCAAAGAGTGTGCTTTGCCCAGAGCATTATTCATGATCCCGAGTACCTGATTATGGATGAACCTACCGATGGTCTCGATCCCAACCAGAAACACGAGGTAAGGGCCATGATCCGGCAAATGGCCAGGGCCAAGACCATCATTCTTTCCACGCACATCCTCGAGGAGGTGGAGGCCGTCTGTAGCCGCGCCATTATCATCGCCCATGGCAAGATACTGGCAGATGATACTCCTGCAGGGTTGAGAAGACGCTCGCCACTGCACGGCTCCGTCTGCTTTACTGTTGAGACAGCGCAAAAAGAACTCACGCTGCAGAGGTTGCAAGAGGCCTCGGCAATCAAGATGGTGCAGGTTTTGAACGAAGAGGAGAAAATGCTACAAGCCAGGGTCTATCCACAGGATGCCGCCCTGCCAGTTGTCGATCTGGTTGCCGAGATTATCACCGGCACTGGAGGCAAGTTGCAATCATTCAGAGTGGAAGAAGGACGTCTTGACGAGGTCTTTCGCCTGATCACTCAGGAAGCATCCGGAGAGGAAAGGAAATGAGCAGTTTCTTGAGAAACATAAGAACTGTAATCAAGCGAGAGCTGGCAGGATACTTTGGCTCTCCCATTGCGTACGTCTTTATAGTCATCTTCCTCGTCATGTGCGGCTTTTTCACGTTTTCACTTGGCCATTTCTACGAACTCGGGCAGGCCGACCTCGGTCCCTTTTTCCAATGGCATCCCTGGATCTACCTTTTCCTGGTGCCGGCCGTTGCCATGCGGTTGTGGTCTGAGGAGAAACGTACAGGTACTATTGAATTGATATTCACCCTGCCCACCCGGCCCGCGGAGCTTATTCTGGGAAAATTTCTAGCTGCCTGGATATTTATCGCCATTGCGCTCTTGCTCACCTTTCCTCTGGTGCTGACAGTGTTTTACCTGGGAGAGCCTGACCCGGGCACTATTTTCACTGGCTACCTAGGAAGCCTCTTGCTCGCCGGCGCTTATCTGAGTGTGGGAAGCATGACATCTTCTCTTACCCGCAACCAGGTAATCAGCTTCATTCTTTCGGTAGTGATCCTCCTCTTCCTGGTGCTGGCTGGATGGCCGCCGGTAACCGATATCTTTTCCGGCTGGGCCCCCAGATGGCTGCTGGAAGTGGTGGCTGGCTTCAGCTTTGTGCCGCATTTTGTCTCCATGCAGCGCGGCATCCTGGACTTGCGAGACCTAGTTTATTACTTTTCCGTCATCTGTTTCATGCTTTTCGTCAATGGCATGGTTTTGCAAAACCGCAGAAGTGCCTGACAAGGGAGCTGGAATATGGAACAACGGCAGCTGAAGGGCGGTTATGATGCCAGAAGGACTCTCTTTTCTGTGCTGGCGACTGTTGTGCTGTTCATCATCCTGGTGTTGGTGAATGTCATATTTTCTCAAGCAAATATCCGCTGGGACCTGACTGAAAACCATATCTTCTCGCTCTCGCCTGGCACCAAACACATCCTCGCCAACCTCAAAGAACCGATAACCATAAAGCTGTTCGTCAGCAAGAGCAATCGCAACTTTCCCACCGACCTAAAGCACTATGCCCGCAGGGTGAGAGACTTTCTGGAGGAGTACCGCTATGCCAGCAACAACAAGGTGCAGTTGGAGGAATACGACCCCAAGGTAGACTCGGATGAAGAAGAATGGGCCCAGACATACGGCATACAACCCATGCAAACTGGTACCGGTGACCGCATCTACTGCGGACTGGTGTTCTTGTGTCAAGATCGGGAGGAAAAGATTCCCCTGCTTGATCCAAATCGCGAAGAACTGCTCGAATACGATCTTACCCGGATCATCCATCAGCTGGAGTCACCCCGGAAAAAAGTGGTGGGCGTTCTCAGCAGCTTGCCGGTATTTGGCTCTTCTGGCCCGCTCATGCCTGGACAACCAGCCGACGCCAATCCCTGGTTTTTTATAACCGAGCTCGAGAAGAGCTATGAGGTCAGGCGCATCCAACTTTCCGCTGACCGCATCGACCCGGCAATAGATCTCCTGCTCATCATCCACCCCAAGCAGCTCAGCGAAAAAATGCAATACGCTGTTGACCAGTACATACTTGCCGGCAAGAACAGCATCATTTTTGTGGATCCATTCTGTCTCTCCGACAACAGCAGGCAGCAGCAGGTTGGCTTCCGGCAGCCGTCCAGTTCATCGCTCGACCGCCTTTTCAAGCAGTGGGGTATCGTGGCGAACACCAGCAAAGTTCTGGTCGATTTCGATCATTTGACCAGGGTCCGGACGCAGACGGGCGCTGTTGAAGACAGCCCGGTTATGATTTCAGCCAGAGCTGACGTCTTGAATCAGCAGGATATTATTACGGCAAAACTCGAAAGTATGCTATTCCCATTGGCAGGTTCAGTCGAGAAAACAGAAAAAAGTGAGTACGACTTCGAACCACTGATACGGTCGGGAAAAAATGCCGGTCTGATCGACAGCTTCCAGGTAAATTTCGGCACAGCCGCGCTGAGAAGAAATTTTGTGCGCGGCGACCACCAGTATAACATTGCCGTGCGCGTTCGGGGAAAATTCAAGACCGCCTTTCCCGGAGGTCCGCCCTCTGCAGAAGAATCCACAGATGCCAGCAGCAAGGAGCAGCCAGAAACGAGCCACCTTGCTGAAGCCGCCAAGCCGTCTACTGTTATTGTGGTTGCTGATGCTGACATGCTGGCAGACAGATTTTTTGTCCACAGAGGCAGGTTTCTCGGATTCCCCATTGCCAGGGTCTTTAACGACAACCTCAGCTTCGTGGCCAACGCCTGCGAATTACTTACCGGCAGTGATGACCTCATAGCACTCCGCTCACGAAGCAAGTCGGACAGACCCTTTACCACTGTGCTGGCCTTGCAAAGCCGGGCGCAAGAGCGTTGGTTGGCCAAAGAGAAGGAACTGGCCAAGAGAGCCGAGGAGACCAACAAAAAACTCAGGGAACTGCAGCAAAGAAAGAACTCCTCGCAAAAGCTGATACTCAGTCCAGAGCAGGAAGCTGAAATTGACAGGTTCCGTCAAGAAAAAAGAAAAATCGATCGTGAACTCAAAGAGGTGCGCAAAAATTTGCGGGCAGACATCGAATCGCTGGGCACCAGATTGAAGTGGCTCAACATTTTAGCAATGCCGATTGTGGTTTGTTTTGCCGGGATTCTTTTCGCTATCTACAGACAGAGGAGAATGAGGAGGCCATGAAAGCGAAAAGCTTGCTTGTCATGATAGCTGTACTGGCAGGTGTGGCCGTGGTGGCGTTCTTGGTAGTGCAGCAAAAATCACCGGAACAATCTACCGCGACCCAGGGCAGGCGTCTTTTTGCAGATCTGCCGCTGAACAAAATCGAGGCTATCAATCTCACAGCTGCAGAGGGCTCTGTTTCACTTGCCAGGAAAAATGATTTATGGGTTGTGGCAAGTCACTATGACTATCCGGCCGACTTCAACAAGATTGTCAATTTTCTCCGCACCTTGAAGGAGGCAAAGGTCGGTCGACAGTTCAAAGCTTCGCCAGAGACATTAGAGAGGTTGTCCCTGCAACCTCCAGACAGCAAGGATGCAGACAAAGAGAGCAAAGGTTTGCTGGTAGAGCTGCTGGATGGCCAGGGAAGGCAGCTTGCTGCAATACTGTTTGGCAAGCCGAGGAAAAACGCAGGAACGGGCCGGCCCGGCGGCGGCCACTACCTGAGGCTGCCAGAGGAGTCCCGGGTGTATCTGGTGGACTCTACCTTCAGCTTCCTCCCCAGGGAAGCCCCCGGCTGGCTACAAAAACGCCCTGTTCAGGTGGCAGCAGAAGAAGTACAGGAGGTTTCCTGCCTGAGCAGTGATAGGAAAAAGACCTACTATGTTCTGGCACGAACAAAGAGAGGGGAAGACTTTTCGCTGTCCAAAATGACCAGAGGCAAAATGCTCAAGAAAATCACTGTAGACAGGCTCGTCAGAGCGCTTTCTTCCCTGCGCATAGAGGATGTCCAAGATCCTGCGCAGGCCTCCAGCTCGCTGGACAAGCAATTCCCCTATCTTCTGGAATATCGCCTATTCAACGGCATCACCTATCGCGTCTATCCCAGCAAGACATGCCCGGAAAAGGTAGGCTGTTTGCTGCGGCTGCAGGTTGGCTTCTCGCCGCCTGCAACGAACAAGGAGAAGAAGTCTGTCGAAGAGTCAGTAAAACAAACAGCAAAGGCAGCTGACAAAACAGTAGCGGAGCTGGCTCAGGAAGCAAAGGAGTTGAATGAACGGTTCAGCAAATGGCTATTCGTCACACCAGACTGGCAACACAACTCATTTGTGACAGACCGCAACCAATTACTGGAAGAGGCAAAGACAACATAAGGCGGGACAGCGACGCGGGCCAGCAAACACCGCCCCACTACCGTTGATTTGCACTGGATGTCTCAGGTTGAGAATACTCCTCTCCACCAGGGCCTTTGGTTCTCAAGGCTTCTCTGGTCAGCTCCTGCAGCTGGATGCCTCTGCTTTTCAGCAGCTGCTCCAGTTCATCGCATTTTTCATAAGGAATCCACAGGTAAAGTCTTATATTGTGCTCGTCGGCGGGTACATCTTCCAGGTCGAGGAGCTGCCGGCCGTCCCAGTCTCCTAGATATCGCCTCAGACAATCCACCAGAAGCTGCCGCCAGTGAATTCCTTGGGATGAGGCAATATTTTCCAGGTCGCGGCAGAGTCTTCTGGGAAGCTCCTGCTGGTAAATTCTGGCGTGGGTATCCCTTGTCATCATCTTCACCTACCACCAATGATCGCTGCCTTTGCCTGGCCAGACGGTGCCAACAGCAAATGGTCTCAATTAGAGAAGTCCCCGATAAAAGCCGCCATCCACCTGAATAGAAGTGCCGGTGATGTAGCTGGCCCGCTCAGAAGCAAGAAAGACCACCAGGTTCGCCAGCTCCTCTGGCCTACCCAGGCGCTGCATGGGAATGCTCTGCTCCCAGCCCCGGACAACTTCAGCAGGTGTGAGGCCTTTTGTGCCTGCCACTGTCTCTGCCAGGTCCCGAACTCTGTCGGTCAATATGTAGCCGGAGCAGATATTATTGACCAGTATGTTGGCTGCTGCCAGTTCGTTTGCCAGGGTCTTGGCGAAGCCGGTGAGGCCGGCACGAGCAGCATTAGACAGCATGAGTCCATCAATGGGCTGCTTGACAGCCACTGAAGTCAAGTTGATTATCCTGCCCCACTGCTGCTTCTCCATATACGGCACAGCCTCTCGGCAGAGCCACACACTGCTCAAGAAATTCAGTCTGATTGCCTCCTGCCATTGTTCTTCAGCAAGTTCGGCAAAGGTACCTGCTGGAGGTCCACCAGCGTTGTTTATTAGAATGTCCACTGTGCCGTACTGCTGCCCTGCTTCTTGCACAAAAGCTACTGCCTCCGCCTGAACAGCAACGTCTGTGGCTCGAGTCCAGACTTCAGCTCCAGTATCTGCGCGTATGGCAGCAGCGGTCTGCTCCAGATCTGTTCTCCCTCGAGCACAGATGGCCAGGCGAACTCCTTCACGGGCCAGGCCAAAGGCAATGGCTCTACCCAACCCCTTGCTTGCCCCACAAACCAGGGCCACTCTACCCTCTATGCCGAGATCCATCATTGACCTCCAGTTGTTGCTTTCTCTTCAATACCCAGCGCAAGATATGAGGATGATCCTCAAGAAAACGGCTGGGTTGTCCGTCCTCGTCAAAGTCGGCAAAACAGTGCCACCGCCGGCATACTTCAGG
>JAFDGZ010000103.1 GCA_019309045.1 Deltaproteobacteria bacterium
CAAGAATTGGGGCCACCTGTGCGAGTTATGCAGTTGAATGCCATGGCACCCAGGAGCACTCCTTCAGCGAGGAAGATTTTTGGGGCAGATATCGAGCCAATTTTGGCGCAGAACTGGATGGCGGTGCTGGTAACAGGCTTCGGACAACAGAGGCTAGTAGTGAGTTGTAAAAAGGACACAGGGCATCATCCAGTTTGCAAGTCACCTATTCTTTGAGGTCTGATGGCAGCCCGCATGTGGCACTGCGTGAGGGAATAGTGGGAGGCAATGAGGGCCTTGTCCAGCCGTAGAAGCGGAAGCGGCTCTGCCTCCCACCACTCACTAAAGAAGAGCCCTGATCGCCTCCCTTGAAGCGAGTGGAGAGTACTCTGGGTGTTAGCAAAAGAAGTGTAGGATGTGCTGCGTTTCCAGGGTGCATTGGTAAAGCGAACGGCTAGTCAGTACCCGCTGGCGCAAGCAGGTCCTTCCTGGAGGTCCTCACAGTGGAGCGCTTTATTTCTCTTCTCGGTATTCCAGCGCTGCTCCTCATCGCATTTCTCTTCTGTACAGACCGCAAGAAAATTCCTTACAAGACCATAGGCGGCGGCATCGGCCTGCAATTTCTTCTGGCCCTTCTTGTTCTACGCACCAATGTGGGCCGTGAAATATTCCGTCTGGTAGGGCATGGGGCGGAGCGCCTCATAGGCTTTACCCTGGCGGGTTCAAAGTTTGTTTTTGGCGATCTCACAGCCGTTGACAAAGTGGGCTTTGTTGTTGCTGTACAGGTGCTGCCGGTAATTGTCTTCTTTTCCTCCCTGTCAGCAATCCTCTACCATTTCGGCATCTTGCAGTGGCTGGTGCGGCAGATGGCCCGGGTCTTCACCAGGACCCTTGGAATATCAGGTGCCGAGGCCCTGAGTGCTGCTGCCAATGTGTTTGTGGGCATGGTGGAGGCGCCGTTGTTGATACGCCCATACATCGAGGAAATGACCGAGTCCGAGCTTTTCTGCGTGATGAGCGTTGGCATGGCAACCATTGCCGGCAGCGTCATGGCAGCTTACATCGGCATTCTGCAGCCACACTTCCCCAATGTGGCAGGGCATATACTGGCTGCCAGCCTTATGAGTGCCCCGGCCGGCATTGTGGTCGCCAAGATCATGGTGCCTGAAAGCGGCACTCCCCGGACCGCAGGCAGGGTAAATATAATTGTTGAGAAGCGGGACGTAAACTTTATTGATGCAGCCGCGCGGGGCGCCACAGACGGCATGCACCTGGCCATTGCAGTGGCCGCCATGCTCATTGCCTTTATTGCCCTGGTTGCCATGGTGAACGGCGTGTTTTCCCTTATGCACACAAGTTTTGAAGCCATCCTGGGTTGGCTTTTTGCTCCCATTGCCTTTGTGATGGGAGTTCCCTGGAAGGAGGCGCTGCAAGTGGGCTCGCTCCTGGGGCAAAAAACCGTGTTGAATGAATTCGTGGCCTATCTCAATCTTGCCAATGGCCTGGCCAGTGGGAAGCTTGCCCTGTCGCCGCGCTCCATCACCATTGCCACCTACGCCCTCTGCGGCTTTGCCAATTTCGGCTCCCTGGGCATCATGATTGCCGGCATAAGCGGCATGGCTCCCAGCCGCAGACACGATCTGGCCAGACTGGGGATTCGCTCCATAATTTCTGGGTCCCTGGCGGCTTTTCTTACCGCCACCATTGCCGGAGTGCTCATCCGCTAGGACTCATATGACCAGCTGAGCTGAGCACAGGCGTGCCGGCCGGGGGGAACTGGTTGACGTTGCCTTTCCATCTGTGATGGAGCAAGAGGATGAAATCGCCCGTGAAAGATGCCATTTCTGCTGATCTCCTGGTTCATAACGCCCTGGTTCTGACCATGAATGAAAAAGATGAGATCATCGAGCCCGGGGCTGTTGCCATCTGTGGAGAGGATATCGTCTGGGTCGGCCCTGATGAGGCCTGCCCCGGAGGAGTCGAAGCAGAACAGAGGATAGATATGCAGGGGGGGCTCATCATGCCGGGTCTGATCAATGGTCACACCCATGCGGCAATGACCTGTTTTCGTGGGCTGGCTGATGATCTGCCCCTGTCGGTGTGGCTCAATGAACACATCTTTCCAGCAGAAAAGAATCTCAGTGAACACCTGGTGTATTACGGCAGCCTGCTGGCCTGTGCTGAAATGATTCTGGGAGGCACCACAACGTTCTGCGACATGTACCTGTTTGAGGAGCAGGTGGCAAGGGCTGCTCGCGACGCCGGCATACGGGCTCTGGTAGGAGAGGTTCTCTATGACTTTCCTTCACCCAATTACGGTCCCCCAGAAAAGGGTCTGGCTTACACCAGGGATCTAATTGCCAGATGGCAGCAGGAGCCGCTCATCTCCGTGGCTGTAGAGCCTCATGGGGTGTATACCTGTTCGCCTGATCTGCTGCGGAGCTGCCTGGAGATTGCAGCGGAGTGTCAGGTGCCAATGATTATCCATCTCTCCGAGTCGGCAGACGAGGTCAGGCAGGTAAAGGAGCGTTACGGAGTCTCGCCAGTGCAGCACCTGGCGAATCTCGGACTTCTGGGCCCCCACCTGATCGCGGACCACTGTGTTGTGCTCTCGGAAGAGGAGATTGAACTGCTGGCCCAGGAAGATGTGCGGGTAGTACACAACCCCCAGAGCAACATGAAGCTGGCCTCGGGGGTGGCGCCGGTGCCGGAGTTGTTGCGGCACGGCGTCACAGTGGGACTGGGCACCGACGGCTGTGCCAGCAACAATAACCTGGACATGCTGGAAGAGATGGATACAGCTGCCAAACTGCACAAGGTGAAGAGGCGGGATCCTGGAGTGATGCCGGCAAGAACAGTGGTCCATCTTGCTACGCGAGACGGGGCCAGGGTGCTGGGGATGGCAGATTCAGTGGGAACCCTGGAGCCTGGCAAGAAAGCTGATATGATTGGCGTGGACCTGAACAGACCCCACCTTACTCCGCTCTACGATCCCTATTCCCATCTGGTTTATGCTGTGGCAGCTGCTGATGTGAATCTCACCATAATAAATGGCAGGGTGGTAATGCGCCATCGCCAAGTGCTGACCTTTGAGGTGGAGCAGATCATGGCAGAGGTTCGCCGCCTTGCCAGGCAGATCAAACCGTGAAACAGTGCAAAGAGTATTTGCTGTCCCAGGTGGAGATGCATGAACAGAATGGCTAGAGAAGAGAGGTCGGCAGACCTGATGATCAGCGGCGGCATGGTCCTCACCATGAACAACAAGCATGAGATCATCGAAAAGGGAGCCGTGGCCATCAAGGGCAACAGGATTCTGGCAGTGGGAAGGGCGGCGGAGCTCCAGGAGACTGTGGCTGCGGGGGCCCTGCTGGAGGCGGCCAACTGCCTGATAATGCCTGGTCTGATCAACCTGCACACCCACGCCCCCATGGTACTTTTTCGAGGTCTGGCGGACGACCTTCCCCTGCAGACCTGGCTGCAGGAGCACATCTTTCCGGCTGAAGCGGCATACATCAACGAGGAGTCGGTCTACTGGGGCACCCTCCTTGCCATAGTGGAGATGATCAGAGGCGGCACCACCACTTTTTGCGACGGCTACTTTTGCGTGGACGGCGCTGCCAGGGCTCTCCTTGCCGGCGGCATTCGCGGCGTGCTCTCTCAGGGAGTCATAGACCTGCCGGCGCCGGGTGTACCTGACCCGAGCAGAAATCTTCAGGTGGCAGAGAGTTTTCTGCGCCGCTGGCAGGGAGTAAGTAGCAGATTGGCCCCGGGCTTATTCTGCCACTCAACTTCCACCTGCGCCACGGAGACCTTGAGAGATGCCAAGAGTTTGTGCAGAGAGGCTGGCCTGCTTCTGCAGATTCACCTGGCGGAGACCAGGACTGAGGTGGAGGAAACGGAGAAGCGGCATGGCTTCAGGCCGGTATACCTCCTGCACAAACTGGGTATTCTGGACAGCAGCACCCTTTGCCATCATTCGGTCTGGCTGACAGAGGAGGAAGTGGACGTATTGGCCAGTTCGGGGGTGGGAGTCTCTCACAATCCGGAAAGCAATATGAAGCTGGCCTCAGGGGTTGCTCCGCTGCCCCGCCTGCTGGCAGCTGGAGTCAAAGTTGGCCTGGGCACGGACGGCAGCGCCAGCAACAATGATCTTGACATGTTTGGTGAAATGGACAACGCGGCCAAGCTCCACAAGGTATGGCACGGCGACCCTGCTCTGTGTCCTGCCATGGAAGTGGTGCAGATGGCGACCTGCAAAGGAGCTGCCGCCCTGGGGATGGCTGTTGAGATCGGCAGTCTGGAAGAGGGAAAACTGGCGGACATCATTACCATAGACCTGGAGCAGCCGCACCTGACTCCTCTGTATGAACCCTGCTCGCATCTGGTGTACAGCGCCAGGGGCAGTGATGTGCGCGATGTGATCGTGGACGGCACAGTCCTCATGCGCGAGCGGCAGCTGCTGTCCCTCGACGAGGAAGAGGCCATGGCCAGGGTGCGGCAGATTGCTGCAAGGATCAAGACACCTTAAGAGACAGAGGTCACAAGCGGTGGCAGCGAGACTATTCGACGTGAGAGTAGCCTGAATATTTCCTATGCTCACGTTGCTAGTAGAGTATGGGAGGGTGTGGGTAATCAAATACATTTCACATGAGCTTTCTCGGGAGTGCTATAATAGAAAAGTAAAAATGAGAGGCTGTGATCAGCAGAAAGCGGCGGTCAGCAAGCTTGGTACATTGAAAGTATTCTACTTAGTCTGGAATCAGGAAATTATTTTCTACAGTTCAACGAGAACGTTAGTTTTTTGACTTTGCACTTTTGGTCAGCAAGAATCTGCAGATATTCCTTTCGCGCCTGCTATTTTCCCCAAAGATAAAGTTTCCCTCTCCTATTCTTCTTTGATTTTCCGCTTTCTGCCTGCTGGAACCTTCTACCTGGAGGAAAGGTCATGATCCAAGAGGTTGTCCATCCAATAGGCAGAGTAAGGTATTCAGGGAATCAGGCTGTGGCCTGCGGGGCTCTTGAAGCCGGCGTAAGAGTGGCAACCGGCTATCCAGGAGCTCCAATTTCAGATCTACAAGGTAGTTTCGAAGAGATTGCCGGAAACATTCCCAGGACAAATCCTTTCACCATTCGAGTAGGAAGTGCCCTGGATAAGAGCCGCTATCAGCTTGCTGCTCATTGGGGTACTACTACCAACGAAGACAATGCCATGGCCTTCGCACTGGGGTCGGTGATGTGCAGGGGTGATTTTAAGAGGAGCGAGTTTCTTTCGAAAGAAGAGTGGCGCTTGGTCTATGGTGATACAGTATATGGTAAGGATCACGTTGGGAGGATCCCTGTGGGGTCACGCGTGATGTGTTCATTCAAACACCTGGGAGGCAATACTGCTGCAGACGTAATTCGTGTGGCCGTGAATATTGTTCCTTACAGTGGAGGACTGGGCATAGCTTCAGGTGACGATCGCCAGGGGACGGCTTCTCAAACTATGCAGGATAACAAGGTCCTGTTCGCTTTTCATTTCCGCATTCCAACATTGGAGCTCCACTCGCCCAGGGCCTCGGCCACAACTGTGAAGAATTGCTACAAGCTGTTCGAGGAACTCGGGACTCCCTTTGCCGTAGTCATGAACTATGACCTGGCTTACCGTGAAATTTCTGGAGACCTGGTGATGCGGATAGACATGGCGGCCAACAGCAGGCGGAAAGGTTTCACCAGAGATCCCAAACATCTCGTGACCATCGGCCCCCATATCCGTCCCCGCGAGCATAAGTTTCATCGCAAACTGTTGCCCTTGTATGCCGATAAGATCAGCGAAAACTTTGAGCTTCTGGGAGGCAGGCTGAGCCGATATGGCTCGAATCCAAGAACCATGCTGGTACTCAATGGACCGTTCCGGGAAGATTTCCAGTTGATAAAGCAGGATTCGTTATTGCAGGAAAGGCTCCAAGATAAGTTTGGAGAAGTCCTTGCTGTGGAGACGGATGTAGTATTCCCCCAGCCCAGGGCTCTGATTAAGGAGCTCATTGCCGAACACTCCATAGAGAGGATTATCGTTTATGAGGAAGGATATGGGCGGGTGATCTACCTGCAGCTGCTCGACATGGTGCAGGAACTGGCTCCTGCTTCGAGAGTTTTCGATTGCAGCATACCTTACGAGCCGAGAATATATGAGCGGTTTTCTTATGTGGACCACATTCTGACAGAGTGAAGGAGGTGTGCCATGTCCACAGCAGGAGGAAGACTAGCAAAAGATGGCAAGAAGGAAGAGGTGACCTACATGCGCCCAGTGTCGAACTGTGCCGGCTGCGGTGATACCAAAGTCTCTTGGTCGCTATTTGAGGGGATGAAACGCTTCAACCGCGATCACGGTCTCAAGGGCAGAGAGAGGTACAAATTGGTATATGCAGCAGACAGGGGATGCGGCAACCTGCAAGGTTACCATGCTTATGGCATAGTGGATACCATACTTTGTATGGGATCAGGTGTCATCGTGGGTGAAGGAATAAAAGAGTCCTGCTCAGAAAAAGAAATTGTAGTCACCGCTTCAGGGGACGGCGGTTACAATTTCAATATGAACGGGTTCAAGTTTGCTGCGCAGAACAAAAAGAACGGTTCGATAACCATTATATATAACAATTTCAACATCAGGATGACGGGTGGTCAAAAGCCTCTGGAAACAGATTTCGGCGGGGAGGGAGCAGCACTGGGGTTCGAGGTAATTCATATCAATCCTTTCAGGGTGGAGGACAATGCTCAACTTTTCAAAGAACTCATGGGGCGCTATCTCAAGAAAGAGAAGGTAATGGTGGTGGCAGACGGAGTCTGTGTACTGGATATGAACAGGGAGGGTAGATCCCTGGGTTTAAAGTTGGGCCATTTTACCAGAAATGACGACTGCCTTGAGATAGGGTTCGAAAGGGAAAAAGAACGGTATGCCCGGGAGGAGCCTCAAAAGTTGAAGGATCTTCCTAGATTCAAATGTCGGCTATGCGGGATCGGACTTAGATGTCAGGCACTGCTAGACAATAATGCCAGTCTTTGCCAGGGCTGCGGTGCCTGTAGACAGTTTCCCTGTCCGGCTGACGCCCTCGGCTTCGAGGGTCCCAGTTTGGCCGATTCAACCAACGTTGCTGAACTTATTGTTATGAGTGGCAAAGGGGGATAGTGTGAATAAGGAGAGACGACTCACCATATCAAACCCGGCCATAGGAGGCTCCGGATACCTCACTCTGGCCAAGATGGAGGCAGATGCCGCAATAGTGGAGGGGCACCATGTTGCCATCCACCAGTGCCGCGGTTTGGCTCAGGCCGGCGGACCTCTGTGCATGGACGTGGTGATCCGTGAAGCTGAGGTCGTTGGCGCTGCATCTCACTACATTGACTATGTGAACGGTTTTGAGCTCTGTGAGGCATGGCGGGCGGTCTCTACCGTGCATGACTTCGCCACGACCTTTCCTCGAGGCCTCACAGTGGTAGTAGATTTTCTTGTGGTGGAACCGATTCTTGTCACTGCCCAACGTAAAGGGCCCAGGTATCCTACCAGGGAAGAATGCATCAAGAACTTCGAGAAGCGTATACGCCAGGAATCTGACATCAGGGTGCTGGTGTACGACTTTGCCAAGTATGGATTTCCAACCATTCTGAAGGGCCCTTTTTCCTTCGGTGTTTTAGTGGCTGATTTGCATCTGAGAGGCAACGACGCATTCATTCAGCTGTCCAGAGACGCTGCGGTGGAGGGTATACTCATGAATGTGCCTGGAGTGAAAGGAAAACTTGACGATGAAAAACGTCGGAATTTCAACCGATACGTCTTTGAGAGGGGATACGAAGCACGGATTCACTGTGGTTGGGACGAGCATGTTGGCATAGCCTATCTCTAATCAATTTCATCAAGAAAGGTCCGGGTGTGGGAATATGCTTTGCGATGGCAGAATAACCATCGGTTTTTCCTCGCATCGGGTGGAGGTCTTGCCCTTTGCCGAAAAGGAGATGAGCCTGCATGAGCTCATCATCCTGGAGGAGCCCGAGTCGGAGGGCTTCGAGGCAATGCTGGCCGGCCGCCTTTCCCTCGATGACTACCTGCTGCAGCTCGATTCGGCTTTTCCGGAGTTCGAGAGCCGCTTGTGCCATATTCTAAGAAAACTGCACCGCAGGGGCTGCCGCATTATTCAGGTGGAGCCTTATCTGGATACACTCCTTCACATCCACGAACTCTTTGCAGAGGGAAAGACAAAAGAGGATGTTCTGCAACAGGCCGAACTGAGGGAAGTGTATCTGGCGGAAAGAGAAGCAACAGCTGCACTGATTTCCTACTACACCTCGAGTTTGCGCGCTTCCTTTGCCCAGGTGGTGGCAGGGGTGAAGAAGTTCGCCCAGGCCGATGCCCGGCGGTTGGAGCTGCGGCAACGACTGCGGGCCAGGAGTATTGCCAGCGAGCTTTCAATAAGGCACTCCACCTATGTTGAGGCCGGCTATATCCACTACCCCCTTTATCGCTACCTCAGGTCCGAACTGGGCCAGCGGACCAAGGTGAAAGTGGTGTTTCTCCTGACACCGGTCATCAAGAAACTGCAAGGCAAACGGCGCAATCTCGGACCCGGAGACCTGCTCACCTTGCACTACGTTTTCGGAAAAGGGCTGACTCAGGCGCAGGAAAGCCTCCTCGCTGCCCGCAGTCTCATTTACATAAAACTC
>JAFDGZ010000104.1 GCA_019309045.1 Deltaproteobacteria bacterium
CCTCATACCATACTCCCTCTTTCTTCCTGGCCGCCTCGAGCAGCCGACAATAAACCAGGCAGTAAATCTGGCTGCCACGATATCTCTGTAACGCTACTGCCATTTGGATGCTCCCTGTTTGGGATCCTGCAATATTTACCAGACTGCGATTTCAAGTCACTTAATTGTAGTATAGCTATACGTTAAAAGATTCTGACCACTAGTGGCAAGAATAATTTTTGCTCAACAGTATTGAGCCGTATTAAATGGCTGTGCGCTGCCTTGTTTGTAGTTGCAGGCATGTGGAGTGCGGTCTGTCAAGGAGTGCGTGACTGGAAGATCTTGATTCCCCGCCTTTTGGCTGCGTTTTCAAGATGTGTATAAAGGGCCCGTCTAGCCTGTTCTGGGGCTCTGT
Source organism: Deltaproteobacteria bacterium (assembly GCA_019309045.1). Classification (NCBI taxonomy): domain Bacteria; kingdom Pseudomonadati; phylum Myxococcota; class Myxococcia; species Deltaproteobacteria bacterium. The sequence goes on from JAFDGZ010000104.1 coordinate 395, forward strand.
TCGATATAGCATTGAACAGTTGAACGTGTTCCTCGAATGAACTGGAAGTCAAGCGAAGATTGCTCGGTTGATCCTCTTCCTCGGCAAACAGATCCCACAGTCTCTCGTTCAAATACTTCATGAGGTCAATGAGGTGTTTATTTCTACAGGCCTCAATCATTGTTTGATGGAAGTCGAAATTGGCGCTTGTGCCATCGAGGCCTTTTTCCATTGCTGATTTTAGAGTTTGCAGACAGGACTCGAGATACTCAATGTCCTTGTCACTGCAATGAATGGCTGCCAGGGCGGCTGCATCACCTTCGAGTAGCACTTTGAGTTCGTAAAGAGTCGCGATATTCGTTGCCCTGTCTCTTCCCTTGAAGTCAAGCTTGAAGATGCGTCTGGAACGTTTGGCCACCCTTGTTCTGCTGCCCTGCCTAGATTTCAAGATACCCTGTTGCTTCAAGCGGGCCAAAGCCTCCCGGATTACAGTCCTGCTGACATTGAAGCGATATGACAGTTCAGCCTCTGAAGGCAAAGATTCCCCAGGTCGAATCGATCCCAGTTCTATCTCTGCAGCAAGAAAATCAGCGACCTGTTCTGATAGCCTAGGTTCCCTTACTAGATTTGGCTCTTTCGAGAACTTCACCTTGCAGGCCTTTGGATGTGCGGTTTTTTGAGCTGTTTTTTTGTTGACCATATCGCAAGAGTATGCTACTAGTCAAGTTACCAGCTTGTCATACAAGCTATACAACATCCATTTCTTCCAGACAGTTTTGCGACTCTTCCTGTACGTCTGGACTTAGTACTTCAAAACAGCAACTATTTTGACTGCTATTAGAAAATGCCCATGAAAATGGATTGCAGTTTTGCCATGTTCCCAACAACAGATCCGTACAACCCGTCCTCTACACGCATATGAGATGTCTGCACTGCTCGCTCGCACCGCTATGACATGAACTCCTGGGGAGGTGGTAATGGCAGCTGAAGCCATAAGAGTCATACAATATGGCGTTGGCCCAATAGGTCTTAAAATTACCAGGTACTTGCAGCGAAAACCTGCTGCTCACATTGTAGCGGCCATCGATTCCGATCCTCAGAAAATTGGGCTGGATATAGGAGAATTAGCAGGCCTGACTGAACCATTGGGTGTAAAGGTGTCAGGGGATGCCACAAAGGTCCTGGGAGAGACAGAAGCAGAGATAGTCGTTCTGACCACCACCTCCACACTACAAAGCATCCAGCCTCAAATAACGACCATCGTGTCGGCGGGGAAAAACGTGGTATCCAGTTGTGAAGAGCTGGTCTACCCCTGGTACTCACGACCGGAGCTCGCTCAGCAGATTGACGACCTGGCCAGGAGGCATCAGGTGTCAGTCCTGAGTACAGGTGTCAACCCCGGCTTTCTCATGGACTTTTTGCCGCTGGTCATGACAGGCGTGTGTCATGACATCAAGAGGATAGAAGTAGAGCGGATTCAAAACGCCCAGCAGAGAAGAATTCCTTTCCAAAAAAAGATTGGTGCCGGTCTGAGCGTACCTGAATTTCAAAAGAAAGTACGAGGCGGAGTTCTCCGCCATGTTGGCCTGATGGAGTCAATGCACCTGCTAGCTGCGGGGGTGGGGTGGCGGCTCGAGGAGGCGGAGGAAAGCATTACCCCGGTGATCGCTTCAGACGAGGTGGTTACTGCACATTTTACCGTGAAACCTGGAATGGTGGTTGGAGTGCGCCAGATGGCCAGTGGCCGTTTGGGAGGAGCGGAAGTCATAAGCTTGCTGTTTGAGGCAACTGTGTCACAGGCAAATCCGCATGATCGTATCATTATTGAAGGGGAACCGAGGATCGAGCTGGATATAAAAAAGGGAGTCAACGGAGACATTGCCACCTGCGCAATTATTGTAAACTCTATACCTGCAGTAATCCGCGCAGCTCCAGGGTTGCGGACCATGGCCGATGTAGGTCTTGTAGCCTTGTGGAGATGAGTTGCTCTTCGTTGATGGTTGCAGGCAGGGAGGGAGTCTTCATTTACTAGAAGGAGGGAAAACAATGAGATTCAGAACGCTTTGTGCCATGCTAGCAGTCTTGATACCGTTGTTCATGGTAGCCACTGCACACAGTGCAGAGGTAATAAAAATTGGTGTAGTTGCGCCTCTTTCTGCACCGGGTGGAGTGGAAACAGGCCAAGCTCTAGTTGACGGCGCGAAAATCGCAGCAGATGAAATCAATGATGCAGGCGGTCTCATGGGCAAGAAGGTTGAACTTGTGATTGGGGATACCAGCGGCTTGCCCGAGAAGGGAACTGCTGTGCTGGAACGCCTGGCCAGCCGCGACAAAGTGGTGGCTGTGGGAGGAGAGGCCCACAGTTCAGTGGCAATGGCTGAGATCGAAGTAGCCCACAGGTACAATCTACCCCTGGTTATATCGGAGGCCTGGGCGGATGGCATTACAGCCAAGGGCTATCCACAGGTATTCCGGCTGACCGTTTCCAATTCTCTGATATACTCCAAGGCTGCCACCTGGATCAAAGACTCGGGGTTCAAACATGTTGCTGTCATTGGAGAAAACTCTGACTGGGGCCTGGGCGTGATCAAAGTCTTCAAAGACAGTTTGCTCAAGGCGGGCGTCAAGGTAACTTCGTTTTCTGCCGAACGCACTACCACAGATTTTACGCCGCAGCTTCTGCAGCTCAAGAATGCTTCGCCATCTGTGGATTTTCTGGTAGATGGTTTTACCGGGGCAGGAGAATTGCTCATGATCAAACAGGCCTATGAGCTTGGTTTTGCACCTTCAAAAAGCTGTGCTCTGCTCGGTGCTGGTATGGACACCCTCTATCCTGGTTTCTGGGATACAGTAGGTGAGGCTGGCGTGTATGTGCTCAGCAATCCTGCAGGGCTGCCAGGTATTCCTAAGACCAGCACTTCAGAAAAATTTACCAGACTGTTCAAAGCCAAGCATAATCGTGAGCCTGATGCAGTCGCCATGGAAGGCTACGACACGGTGATGGTTATTGCAGAGGCAATCAAGCTTTCGAAAAGCACTGAGGCAACAAAAATAATTGATGCCCTGGAAAATAAGGTCAACTGGGTAGGCACCAGGGGAACCATTAATTTTTCCAAAGACAAGACTCCTCCCTGGGCATACCACATGTGGCTGGATGTGCCCGTGTTCATTATTCAGTATACAAAGATTCGTCAGGATCCTTCGCAAGCAGCTATTCTCTGGCCAGAAAAGTATGCCACTGTGAAAGGCTATCTGCGCCCGCCAAAATAGAGTGACCAGTGGTTGTCTTGCATGGTATGCTGCCCCCCTCAGAATCACTGTGAGGGGGGCCGTTTTTCGAGGGTGCAATGCTGTTGCTAGCCCAGTTAATCAACGCCCTGGTCATAGGGACCCTGTACGCCCTTATGTCACTGGGGTTGTCTCTCATTTTTGGGGTCCTGAAACTGGTAAACTTCGCCCATGGGGAATCCCTTATGATTGGGGGATACCTCTATTATTTTCTAGCGAGTTTTTTTATCTCACTTGGCTTTGGTCTACCTCTGCCTCTGGCCTTGCTTGCCACAATACCCGGGGTTTTCATTTTCGGTGTGGTGCTCGAAAAATTATTGCTCAAGCCTGCATACCAAAAAAGAATGGCGCGCTACGATGAATACGTCATTCTGGTCACCTTTGCCCTGGGCATTTTCTTGCAGAACCTGGCCCTGCCTATTTTCGGTCCTTACAACCGCCAGCCACCAGCTATTTTAAAAGGACGCATAAAATTCGGCGATTTGATCATAGCTGGAGATCGCCTGACCGCTGCCTTGATTGCCTTCATTGTGATAGGTCTTTTGTTGTTTTTTCTACACAAGACATATACAGGGAAAGGCCTTCGGGCCGTGGCGCAAAACCCCAACGCAGCCTCCATACATGGCATCAGTGTTGCCAAGATGCGCAGTATGGCATTTGGCCTGGGCATGTCTCTTGCCGGTATTGGCGGGGCGCTGCTCGGGCCTATTTTTCTGGTAAATCCGGTGATGGGAGTCCCTTTTGCGGTGAAAGCTTTTGTGATTGTCGTACTCGGTGGCATGGGATCTGTCAAAGGAACGATCATCGGAGCCTACATCCTGGCGATCGTGGAGAACTTTGGCTCAATTCTACTGCCTGATCCTTCGCGGGCTCTCGCCTATAAAGACGCTTACGGGCTTTTGCTGTTGATTCTCACATTGTTGATCCGGCCCCAGGGGCTTTTCGGGGAAAGTGAGAGGCGCGCATGAAACGTGTCGCAGTGTGTGCGCTATTGATTTACGCAGTCTTTTTCCCATTCCTGTTCAAAGATTATTGGCTATATGTTGCTATTATCGGACTCTACTACGCGATATTAGCGACTTCATGGTCCATGCTCGCCGGCCAAGTAGGGATTATTTCTTTTGCCCACGCCGCCTTCGCTGGAGTAGGCGCATACACTTCAGCTATTCTGGTCATAAGGCTCCAGGTGCCCATACCCCTGTCGATTATTGCTGGAAGTTGTGCGGCAGCCGTATTCGGGTTGGGCATCGGCGCCCTTACTCTCAGGATGAGAGGAGCCTATCTTGCTTTGACAACGCTTGCCTTTTCTGAAATTTTCCGAATTTTTCTTACTGCAGAATATGAACTCACCCGGGGGTCTTATGGTCTGAGGGTCCCACTTATTTTTAATGGCGATAAACGGGTTTGCTATTTTATAGGGTTAATTCTCCTCATTTTTACCATAGGCAGTTTATTTCTTGTCCTGCGCTCAAAACTTGGTCTTTTTTTGCTAGCAATGAGGGAAGATGAAGACGGGGCAGCAACCCGCGGGGTGAACACCACGTATTATCGGCTGATTGCCTTTGTTATTACCAGCGCTTTTGCTGGACTCGCCGGTGGCTTCTATGCTCATGTAATAGGCCTGGTCAGCCCTCGGATGACAATGATCGGAGAAATGGGCTTGATTCTGGCGATGAGCGTCTTCGGAGGCATAGAATCTTTGCTTGGCTCAGCCCTCGGGGCCATGGTCCTCCAGGTTCTCACCGAGTACTTGCGTGCCTTCGCGGAATGGAGGCTGGCTATCTTCGGTGCTCTGGTGTTGCTCACTCTGAGATTCATTCCGCAAGGTATCCTGCCGTGGCTTGTGGATCTGGTGGATCAGGTGTGGAGTGGAAAACCAAAGGTGATGAGGAGTGGACAGCGCTGATGCTAGAGTTGGTGGAAATTAGCAAGAATTTTGGCGGCCTGCAGGCATTGTCTGGTGTCTGCCTGTCCATAGGTGCTGGGGAATTCGTGGGTCTCATAGGGCCGAATGGCTCCGGCAAGACCACTATGCTCAATTGTATATCCGGCTTATACAGGATAGACGGGGGGTCCATCAAGTTTGCCAATCAGGAAATATCCAGGTTAGCTCCGCACAGGATCTATAAGGCAGGGATAGGACGAACATTTCAGATTTCGAAAGTTTTTAATCGACTCACAGTGCTGCAGAATCTTATGGTTCCGGCCCTTACCGAGGGGAGTCTTGATGCCGACACCATCAATAGCCGAACACAGGAAACTCTAGAGGCCATTCATCTGGAAGACTTCAGGACAACCCCTGCAGAAAAACTTTCCGGAGGACAAAAAAAACTGCTAGAAATCGGTATGGTGATGATGACAACGCCAAAGTTCTTGCTGCTTGACGAACCTTTCGGAGGTGTGCATCCAGTTCTCAAGAGTCAACTCGAAGATTACCTTCTGACGCTCCATCGGGATGGCAAGACAATAATACTGGTGAGTCACGAAATGTCCTCGGTGTTCAGAATTTGTGAGAAGCTGGTAGTTCTGGATCGTGGGACTCTGATCACTGATGGGCTACCGGAAGAAGTTCGACAAGATGAGCGAGTAATCAGCGCCTATCTTGGAGGCAGACATGAAACTTGAGGTTCGAGATCTCCACGCGGCGTATCAACAAGATCTTTTCGTACTGAGAGGTCTGGACCTATCCGTGGCACAAGGTGAGATTTCTATTGTCATCGGACCAAATGGCTCTGGTAAGTCGACCCTGTTGAAATCAATTGCCGGGGTGCTGAAACCTCAAAAGGGTGCGGTCTGGCTGGACGAGGAAGAAATTACTGGTATCAATCTTGATGAGATTATCAAACGCGGCATCTGCTATATTCCTCAAGACCGGGCCGTTTTCCCACAAATGACAGTCACAGAAAATCTAGAACTGGGTTGTTGGGTTTTCAAAAGGGACCGCAAGAGAGTCCGCGACAGAATAGAATGGGCCTTGGAACGTTTTCCTGTGCTGAAGGATCGTCGGAAGTTGCAAGTGGGCTCACTTTCTGGTGGACTTCAGCGTATTCTTGACATTGCCAAATCACTTCTGGCCAATCCTATGCTGCTACTGGTGGATGAACCAGCGGTTGGTCTGGCACCTATTGTAGCCCAGAGCATTTATTCGGAGCTGGCCGCTCTGAAGGAGGAGGGCAGGACCATTCTTCTGGTCGATCAGGATGTCCGCTCTGCCATGGAAATAGCAGACATGGTTACCGTTCTAGATCTGGGAAGAGTTCAAGCGCACGGCTCCAAAGCCGATTTTGAAGGCAAGCTGAGTGAAATTGTCAGCAGCTGGCTGTTATAGGAGAAGCATGCCTATGTTGAAAGGTACCGCAATACACGCCACCATTGAGGAGATCTGTTCGCTGGGACCACGGTGGATGGGAACGCCAGGAGCGCTAGACGCGAGAGATTTTGTGGCTGATCAATTTAGAAAGGCTGGACTGATCGTTGAACTACAGAGCTTTAGTTATTTGTCCTACACCCCTGAACATGCTGTTTTTCTTGTCAACGGCCAAGAAGTGCCCTGCGAGCCGATTGCTCTGTCACTGTCCACGAAAACACCTCTGGAGGCTCCACTTGTGTTCGGAGGAAAATGCACAGCCAGAGAAATCGAGGCTTTGCAGCATGCCGGGGTCAAGTTGGCCAATGCCATTGTCATTTCCGAAAATTTGCGCTCTTTTGTTGCCTACCCGCTAGCTGCAGATGCCGGAGCTGCTGGCTTTGTGTCTATGACAAATCTTCCGGGAAATACTATTCGCTGCGGCTGTGCCCGTCTTGATCGCCGAGCAGGCACCATCCCGGCAGTGGCGATTGGTGGAGACGATGGTCGCCGTCTTGTGCAAGAGCTCGGCTCTCGGCCTTCTTTGACAGGCAAACTGGAGGTTAGAGGCAGAATTGAAAGCAAAGAGGGTCATAATGTGGTGGGATGGAGAAAGGGCCGAAGTCCAACAAAAATCCTCATCACTGCTCATTATGACAGTTTCTGGAACGGCGTGCATGCCATGGATAATGCTGCGGGTATGGCAACTGTGATCGAGCTCAGCCGTATACTGGACGAGACGCATGGACATACTCTAGAATTTGTAGTATTTGGCGGAGAAGAGCTGGGATTTTGGGGTTCTGCAAGCTATGTGGAGGCGCACCACTCCAACTTGGAGAACATTGGCGCAGTGGTCAATTTGGACACCTTTGGTTCGAATCTCAGTCAACTTGAAATCGGTGTCACTGCCGACCTGGTGGACTTTTGTGAAACGATTGTCCGTGAAAAAACTATTCTGGTGGACTGCTGGAATGTTCCGCCGAGAGCTGCAAGTGACCAACATCCTTTTGTAGAGCGCGGAATTTCCGCTATCTGGCTGGCGAATTGTGGGGCTGACCAGCGCTATCACACACCGCTCGATGTGCCGTCACAAATGAGTGCTCATAAGCTGGAACAGGTTGCTTCACTTGCCCGTCTTTTTATAGAAAACATCGGCCGTGCCTTTTCCTGATAGTGCATATATTAGCGCTTCTTCCAGACGTTTCTGCTGTGAGGCAGGTTGTGCCCCGCTCTTGCTGCCTGAGATGCCCAGTCATTCGCAAAACGGGAGTCTGCAGCTGTTCCTGCCGTTGGTTCGCTGTCTTTCACCCGATCCGCTGGCCAGATTGGCAGAAAGCAGGCTAAGTATTGCTCTATTGCACTCGCCGGGAACACAGCGGACCTTTCGCGTCCTGCCCTTCCCATGCTCGTTTCGAGAGCTCCAGTCTCGAATGGACAGTTATGAAAATTTTCTGCGGTTGCTAATGGGCAAGTGTCTCGATCTACCTGTGAGAGCAACTGCTAAAATGTCCAGGTTCAAACTCTCCAGATATGGTTCATCGCAGCCACTGAACAGGTATGTCACTCCGCAGGAATGTATGGAATATCCTGTCCCCACCATCCCTGCTCCTGTGATTT
>JAFDGZ010000105.1 GCA_019309045.1 Deltaproteobacteria bacterium
GTTCTGCGCCAAAATTGGCTCGATATCTGCCCCAAAAATCTTCCTCGCTGAAGGAGTGCTCCTGGGTGCCATGGCATTCAACTGCATAACTCGCACAGGTGGCCCCAATTCTTGCTGCGGTGATCAGCTCATGTCTCATGACCAGCCCCTTGATCAGTCCCGCCCTGTAAGCGTCCCCTGCCCCTGTAGGATCAACCACTCGGGCCGCCCTGGCTGCCTTGACTTCTTCTCTCCCTTCCGGGGTATGGACAACAGAGCCCTGTTCCCCGAGAGTAGTCACCACCGCCTTTGTCCGCGCCAGGAGTTCTGTCATCTCGAGACCAGTTCGCTTGGTTATCATCTCCAGCTCATAATCATTGGAGATGAGCACCTCCGAGCCGCTGATCATCTGGCGCAGCTGTTTCCCCGAAAGTGCAGTGATAGACTGGCCCGGGTCAAAAATGTAAGGGATGCCGCCTTCTTTGTAGGCCTTGCTGTAAGCAGCCATGTCTTCAAGGTTTCCAGGCGCAACAATGGCGAGCGTCTCCTCGGGATTGCAGCTGCCGTCTACCTGAAACTCAGCACGGAATTTCATGGCCCCCGGGTTGAAGCCGGTAATCTGATTGTCCAGCAGATCTGTAGTGATGTAGGCACCGGCAGTGAGTTCTCCCTCGATTCTCCTGATGCCCTCGAGGGGTAAACCGAGAGTCTGCAGCCACTGTTCATACCTGTCAAAATCTTCGCCTGCAGTGGCGATGATCACTGGACGCTCCCCGAGCAGGGCCAGATTGTAAGCTATGTTTCCGGCAGTACCGCCAAACTTCTCCACCAGACCATTGACGGTGAAGCAGACATTGAGGATGTGGATTTTTTCTGGAAGAATGTGATCCTCGAACTTGCCGGGAAAATCCATAATGCGGTCATACGCCAGTGAGCCGGAAACCATAATCCGCATGCGATTCCTCCTCAGGGGTCTGCCCTTCTGCTACATTCTTTCGAGAATGTGTGCCACCAGTTTCACCAGCCTCGGCGCGGCTTTTTCAGCAGTGGCGATCACCTGTTCGATGGGAGCAGGTTGATAATTATCCGGTAGATTCACATTGGTGATAACTGAAAGTCCCAGGACTTGCAGGCCGGCGTGTACAGCAACAATTACCTCTGGAATGGTGGACATTCCCACGGCATCAGCGCCGATGAACCGCAGAAAACGGGTCTCGGCTGCTGTCTCCATGCTGGGTCCGGTGACCCCCACATATATTCCTTGCTGCAGCTTCAAACCCAGCTCCAGCGCCGTTTTTTCGGCCAGCTCCTGCAAAGCCCTGCTGTACGGTGCTGTCATATCCGGAAAACGGGGGCCCCAGGCCTCCACGTTTTCGCCAATCAAGGGATTTTGCCCGGTAAGATTGATGTGATCCCTGATAAGCATCAGGTCGCCGGGACTGAACATGGGATTGAGGCCGCCGGCTGCGTTGGAGATGACCAGGGCTTTTATCCCCAGAGCCGCCATGACTCGTATAGGAAAAGTAATCTCTTTGGGATGATAGCCTTCATAGAGGTGGAAGCGTCCCTGCATAGCAGCGACCTGGCAGCCTGCCAGCCTACCGAAGATGAGCCTGCCTTTATGAGAAGCCACTGTGGATCTGGGAAAGTGGGGAATCTCCCCATAGGGAACAGTCACAGCATCCTCGATCCGTTCGGCCAGGCCGCCGAGGCCAGTGCCGAGCACCAGACCAACCCTGGGCTGCAACGAGCACCTGCCGGCCAGGTATTGCAGGCATTCTTCAACTCTAGCAATCTCTTCTTGCACCCTGAGGTCCTCAATCACAACTGGTCATATGCCCACAGGCCTGAACTCTCTGAACATTGTGGCATTGTCGAAGAGGCTCCTACTCCACTATTGCCAGCTTTTGCAGACCAGTAAGGCATTTCTCCAGACTGTCTTCGTCTTCCACGTTATAGACAGCCACCTCTCTGTTGATCTGGCGCAGCAAACCGCGGAGCACCTTCTTTGGTCCTACTTCAATAAAGAAGCGGTAGCCATCTTCGATCAGTCTCTCCATTGATTGCTGCCAGTAAACGGGTGAGCACAGTTGACGGGCCAGATTGTCCCGGGCAGCTTCCCCGCTGCTTACGTAAGCGGCATCCACGTTCGACACCAGCGGACGCCGAGGGTCTTGAAAGGCAAATCCCGCCAGGTCTTGCTGGAACTCCTTGCGGGCGGCTTCCATATACCTGCTGTGCCACGGACCGCTCACCTGCAGCCGCACGCAACGCCTCGCCCCGGCAGCAGCAGCCATCTCCATGGCCTGCGCCACACCTGTGTCGCTGCCGCTGACAATAAGCTGCCCGGGAGAATTGTAGTTGGCCATCTCAATATGGCACTCCTGGCAGATCTGGGCGACTCTGTCTGCTGCCAGATTGAGAATGGCGGCCATGGCCCCGGGGTGCTTGTCTGCTGCTTGCTGCATGCGCCTTCCCCTGAGCTTGACAAGCTGCAGCACTGCCTCCTCGTCGAGCACTGCTGCTGCATACAGAGCGCTGTATTCACCCAGACTATGGCCCGCCACAGCAGCTGGCTGCAGACCTTGCAGCTCCAGCACCAGCAGACAGGCAATGTTTACCAGAGTTATGGCGGGCTGGACATTTTCAGTGAGCACCAGCTCTTCTTCAGGCCCCTCGAAGCACAGCCTCTCCAGGTCCATGCCCAGGATGTCTGTGCCCAGCTGAAAAAGCCGACGCACATCGTCGTACGTCTCAAAGAAGGATCGTCCCATGCCCACATATTGTGAGCCCTGTCCAGGAAATAGAAATACCACGCCCTGTTTCATGCCGTCACCTGTTTGTCCGAGCAGCTTTTTTCCCCACGAACAATTGACAACCGGCCGCACCGCTGCAGGCCTGGCGCTGTAAATCTCACCTGCCCTCCCGGCAACTTCGGCAGCATCCCAAAAAACCCTGCTAAACCACCACATTAAAAAGGGAGCCCCTTTATTGTCAAGTAGAATCATGCCAGGAGTACATCCAAATAATATAAATTGCATCTGCGAAGATCTTGTCGACTTCGCCAGGCCGTTCCTGGACATTCTTGGATAATCTCCTGCCAGGCAGCTGTGGTAATTGACCTGTCTCGAAAATCTGCGGTGCGCGGCTGCAGCTTGCAACTGCTGAAACGCCTTCCTATAATTGACCGACTTTTCCTGAATTCGCGGGAGAGAGCTGCGGCGAAGCTGGCAATATATCCGAGGTCTTGTGGAAACAGCTGCAATGATCTGCTGGTTGTTCTGCTGACGATCCCTGGCAGCCGCATCCAGGTCTGGATCATGAAGGAGGATGCAGCAGGCCAGCAACCAACAGTAGACGGCCAAGTCAAGCAGTTGTATTCTTAGTATTTGCTGAGAGACCGAAATCCTCGGCTCTGCGTCTATCACGAGAAAACATTGAAAAGGGAGTTCCGTGTACAGCAAAGAGTGGCAAGGAGAATACCAGGCCAAAGGCACACAGGCGCAGCAGGTGCTCGACCAGGTAGTCAGGGATGGCTGCAGGGTCTATATCGGCAGCGGCTGCGGCGCCCCGCAATACCTGGTCCAGCAGCTGGCCCGTCGGGTGGAGAAATGCAGCGATGTGGAGATAGTCTCCACCATCGTCAGTGGCCCTGTGCCTTTCCTTCAGGACGGTCTGCAAGGCTCGTGCAGGCTCAAAGTCATGTTTGTTACAGAGCCCGTAAGGCAGGCAGTATTCGAAGGGCGCGCCGATTATGTTCCTGTGTATCTCTCTCGGGCTCCTTCTCTTTTCAAGGAAGGTGTTCTCGCCCTGGATGTGGCCCTGATCCAGGTCTCCCCTCCGGACGCCCACGGCTTCTGCAGTCTGGGAGTTTCGGTGGACACGGTCAAGGCAGCAGCTGACAGCGCCCGCTTTGTCATAGCCCAGATCAACCCTCGCATGCCCAGGGTCCTGGGAGACAGCTTTGTTCACGTGAGCGAGTTGGACGCCGTAGTCGAACATGAAGAGCCCCTCCTGGAAGTGGTCACCCCAAAGCGCTATGCTATGGCTGAGAGCATTGCCAGACATGTGAGCAAGCTGGTGCAGGACGGCGCCACCATTCAAATCGGCATAGGTCGTCTTCTGGGTGTTGTGCTGGCACACCTTACTGACAAGCGCGATCTGGGAGTACATACAGAACTCCTCACTGACGCCTACCTGCCCCTGGTGGCCAGAGGGGTAATCACCGGCAGGAAAAAGACTCTGCACCGGGACAAGATAGTCAGCAGTTTCTGTCTCGGCAGCAGAGAGCTCTTTGACTTCGTACATAACAATCCTCAGGTAGAATTTTACCCCAGTGAATATGTGAACAATCCTGAAATCATCAGCACTCACCATCGTATGACCGCCATCAACTCAGCCCTGCAAATCGATCTCTCCGGGCAGGCCTGTGCTGATTCCCTGGGACACAAAGTATACAGCGGCATAGGCGGCTATGTGGACTTTAACATGGGCGCCTCCCGAGCGGTTGAAGGCAGGAGCATCATCGTGCTTCCCAGCACCAGTCCTGACGGCCGCAAATCGAGGATCGTCTCCCACCTCACTGTGGGCGCCGGAGTGGTGGGTACTCGAGCCTCGGCGCACTATGTGGTCACGGAATTCGGTATCGCTCATCTCCACGGCAAGACCATCAGGGAGCGAGCGCTGGCGCTCATAAACATCGCGCATCCCAGATTTCGCCAGGATCTGCTCCAGGAGGCCAAAGAGCTGAGGTACGTCTATGAAGACCAGATCCTGCCGCCTCCTTACGGCCAACTCTATCCGGAAGAATGGGAAACTTACCAGATCTTCGACGACAACCTCAAAGTATTCTTTCGACCCATAAAGCCTACTGACGAACGCGCCTTGCAAGAATTCTTCTATGCTCTGCCAGACGAGGATATCTACTATCGCTTTCTTTCCGCCATGAAAGTATTCCCCCACCGGGACACGCAGGCAATGGTCAATATCGACTATGAACACGAGATGACCATCGTGGGAGTGGTAGGCGAAATCGGCTCGGAAACCATTATTGCTGTGGGGCGCTATATTCTGGACCAGAAAACCAACTTCGCCGAAGTTGACTTTGCAGTTAGATCCGAATGGCAGCGCAAGGGGATAGGCACTTTTCTGGTACACTATCTATGTGAAATAGCAAGAAGCAAGGGCGTCACCGGTTTCATGGCCTATGTGCTGGCGGCCAACCGGAAAATGCTCAGCGTTTTTCACAAGACGGGCTACGTAATACACAGCAGCCTGGAAGATGGAGTCTACGAGATCAAGTTCCGCTTCGACGAACAGGCGCAACAATGTCTTACCGACCCGCCCGAAGAGGCCTCATGAGCTGGTGCCGAATCAGAGACTGACCCAAATTGAGCTAATCACCAGCTGTCTTACTGTGGAGCAGAATGGGAGTCAGCTCCCTCCACTTTGACGCTGATTGTGTGAAAGACGTGATCTACCAGAAGAGAAGTCAGTACGTTGGCCCCTTCACGCCTGGTGGAGATGACTTCGATGTAGTGGGGCTTGCCCCATTCATCTGCAAATTTGATTCTTTCACCCGCCTTGAAGCCGCCGCGGCGAAACCAGACTTCCGGAGGCAGCAGCCACGTCTTGCCACATCTCTCTTCAAAGCGCAAAAACGACAGGGCATCAAAAGGATACTGCAGGTAGAGTACCAGGTCCTCGTCGGAAACCGGCCGCTTTAATTCTCTTTGCAGCTTTGTTCTTTCTCCCTCCAGATCAGGCTCGGCTGGAGGCACCATACCTCCCTCGGTGGCCATGATTTCATGCCATTTCTTGCCGTCAGGCCGCTGGTATTCGAGCACTTTTTCGCATATCCAGTCGTGCGGTTCATAGAAGGGGAAGGGACCGTAGCGGCCGAGTATCAGGTTCTTGAGGTCCAGAGAAGGTCTCTGGTAGCGGCCGTACAGTACGTTGTTTACTGCAGTGGTCCAGAGAATCTGGGAGCCGGGCGTCACAGACCACCAGTTTCCCAGCTCCACCAGGACCCTGGCCATTTCTTCAAGGATCTCCGGCATTCTTTGCAGGAAGCCGCCCTTGTCAGCCTGTTCAAAGGTGCTGCCTGCGGCGCCCCCGGTAAGCTTGTAGCGGGCCACCGTGGGGTCGTGACCACGAAACTGGCTCTCAAAGGGTTCATAGATCTTTCGCTCCTGCCTAAGAATGTCGGAACACTTAACCAGCGCCTCCAGATCCATGGCTTCTACCTTTTTGCCGTAGTCTTCCAGGGTCTGAATGAGGGTGAGCGCCGGGGCCTGGCCATAGACCGAGCCGTAGCCGTGGTCAGCCACATCGCAGATCTTTACGCCTGCCAGTACTGCAGCAGTCATTCTGCCTATGTCGTTGCCGTCTGTGTTGCAGCCGTGGTAGTGGAGAATTGTCTCCGGGAAAGAGTTCTTGATTGCTTCTACCAGCTGGGAAATACGCCTGGGGGTTCCCAGGCCGGAGTGGTTCTTGATGGAAATGATTACCTCCGGGCCGGTCACCTCTAATATCTCGGCCACCTTGCCAACATAGTACGAATCTGTATGCTCCTTTCCTGTAGAGAAACAGATGCTTGGCATGAGGATGCGGCCAGCCTTCTGGACCTCTTCGAATACAGGTATCATGTTGGGAACATGATTGAGAAAGTCATAGACCCGCCAGACATCCACATAGCGGCAAAATTCTCTCACCGTGAAGCGAATGACGTTCTCCGGGTAATGGCGATAGCCAAAAAGGTTGGCGCCCCGGCAGACTGTCTGCAGCAAAGTCTGCGGCATGGCCCTGCTGACGATTCGCAGCCTCTCGAACGGGTTCACCTGTTTGCGCAGCAAATCCACATGGATGGAGGCGCCGCCGCTGACCTCAATTGAGAAAAAACTGGCCTTTTCCCGGTATGGCGCCACCCGAACTGTGGTCATTGGCATCAAGCGGTTTTTGAAATCGGACTGCGACACGTCCCGTTCGTTATTGCACAGGTAATAGCCCTCGCTGTTCCGCAGGGTGTCGAGTATTGCCTCCAGGGGCATTCCCTTGCTGATTCTTTCTTCCATAACGGCCTACACTCCACTTTTTATTTCATCGGCAACTGTGTACCGTTCTCTAATGCTGTCGTACCTGCAAAACAGCACCCCTTCACTGGGCGTAAGGATTGTAGCCATAGGCGTTGATCTCGGCAATGAGACGAGCAATCTTGTCTACCTCTCTCTCCTTCTCCTCATAGTCGAGCAGTTGCGGATGGGTGTCCAGATAGGAAGTGTCAAATTTCATCTGGATAAAATCAGGCTCGTTAACGATCTGCTGAAAAAAGGGGATGGTGGTTTTTACCCCTATGATGATGAAGCCGCTCAATGCCCGGGAAAGTCGATCCACTGCCTCCTGCCAGGTGAAGCCGTAGACCGTGAGCTTCACCATCATGGAATCGTAGAACGGGGGAATTTCATAGCCCTGATAAATGGCCCCGTCGAGTCTGACGCCATGTCCTGCGGAAGACTGGTACACTTGAACCACACCGGGCGTTGCCAGAAACTCATTCTTGGGATCCTCGGCATTGATTCGCAGCTCTATGGCGTAGCCCCGTTCCACAACTGCTTTCTGCGAAAAGCTGATCGGCTCTCCCATGGCAATCAACAGCTGTTCACGCACGATGTCTATGCCAGTAACCATTTCGGTCACCGTGTGTTCCACCTGAATTCTGGTGTTCACCTCCAGGAAATAGAACCTGCCGTCAGGCTCCACCAGGAACTCGACTGTGCCGGCGCTCTGGTAGTTCGACGCTTTGGCCACGCGTACCGCAGCGTCACAGATCTCTGCTGTGAGCTCTTTTGGCAAACCTGCCGGCGCAATCTCGATCAGTTTCTGATGGCGGCGTTGAATCGAGCAGTTTCTGGTACCCAGATGGACCACGTTGCCAAAACTATCCGCCAGGATCTGTACTTCAATGTGCTGCGGCCGCGAAAGGCATTTTTCCAAGTATATGTCATCGTTGCCAAAGGCCATGAGCGCCTCTGAACGGGATTGCTTCAGGCCGGCCAGCAGACTCCTTTCGTCGTCGACCTGACGAATCCCCCTGCCGCCGCCCCCGGATACTGCCTTGATCATAATGGGAAAACCATATTCAGCAGCAAAGGCAAGGGCCTCCTCATTTGCTGCCTCACCGGCACTCAAGGTTTCTGTGGCCGGGATCACCGGAATGTCAGAGTTCCTGGCAATGTCTCTAGCAATGACCTTGCTGCCCAGACTGCGAATGACCTCATGGGGAGGTCCAATGAAGACCAGACCCGCCTCGATGCATGCCTCGGGAAACTCTGGGTTCTCGGCCAGAAATCCGTAGCCCGGGTGTATGGCCTCTGCCCCTGTCTTCTTGGCCGCCTCGATAATTTTGTCGATGTCGAGGTAGTCTTTTCTCGGACCAGGGCCTATACATATCGCCTCATCAGCACGCATGATGTGGAAGGCATCCTTGTCCGTTTCCTCATAGATGGCCACTGCTTTGATGTCCAACTCCTGGGCGGATCTGATGATGCGCAGGGCAATCTCGCCCCGGTTGGCAATGAGGATTTTTTCGAACATGCGCTGCTCGATCATACGGCTCTCCCCTGTGGGCCATATGAAATGTGTTCCGTGTGACCAGATCCGCTGGAAAGTACCCACCAAAAAATCTATCGCCAAGGTAGCATAAAAGTCTTTCCCTGTAAACGAAGGGCAGCAGGCTGCCACAAGATAAAATCATGCAGCAGTCATCCATGCAAGCCTGCTGCCCTGCCCTTTGGCGGCAACATGCGCCGTTTCATAGAGTGTGTTCACCAGAAGGCGCGGCCAGTCAGTCCAGGTCTTTTTTCACTACTGTACCCGGCCTGTTGAGATCTCCCTCAATGTGGAATCTCACCGGCAGGAACCGCTCCACCACCCAGGCATTGGTAATGAGGTGTCGGCTGATGGCAGCTACTGTCATCCGGTGGCTGCCAGGCAGCATGGCAAGATAGATGAGAATCTGATCCGCCAGGTGGACATCCACTGCTGCTCCAGAACGGAGAAAGTGGAGCATCGCTTCAACCGCTTCATCTGCTACCTGCTCAGCTCGTTTGCCTCGTTTGCCGAGTGCTGAAAAACCGGCCAGCAAATCCTTGCCATGGGCGCAGAGAAACAGAAATGAGCCGGCAGATGCCGCCGAGGCGTCCAGCAGGGAGATGTTGGCAGTTATGCCCTGCCGGCGCAGCACAGTCTCTGCCTGACGGGCCTGTCTTTCCCTTATGTGAGCCGGCAACAGGCTCGATGCCGAAATCCCGCTGACCTGCTGCAGCTCAAAGGGTTCGTCCAGAGGAATCATTTGTCTTCGTCTGGCAGGATGGATATGGGCAGTTATCTGGCCGCCGCCCTTTGGATACCAGCCCCACCGCTGCAGCGACAAATGGGCCTCAAAGCCAAATTGCCGCAGCACAGGCAGAACTACCTGTTCGAGGTAGTGGTATGGTGGGCTCCAGGGCACGTGGGTGCCACCGGTTACCACCACGGTGGATTCCCTGTCTGCTCCCAGCAGAGGAGGCAGCAGCGTCTGCAACACCAGAGTGGCAGAGCCAGCAGTGCCTATGTGAAAGGAATAGTCGCCGGCTCGTATTTTTCCCGGGATAAAGGCAACTGACCGCTGTGAGATGCTGGGGGCGCAACCCTGGTTTGCTGCGGTTTGCCCTCACATTGGTGATCCGGCACCTCTGGCCGCTCATTGCAGCAAGAGCCAGCGAGGTGCGCACGATCTGGCCGCCGCCCTCACCGTAGGAGCCATCGATGACAATACTCTTACCCAGGTACATGGCCGATTGAATGTATCTGCCGAAATGAGCTATGAACGCCCATCTCTACAGAGAAGCAAGAACTTTCTTTTTGCCCGGCAATCACCTTTGTTATGAGCCAAAATAACAGCGGCGGTGACTTCCCCTGCAGTTCACCGCCACTAACGGAAAAAAATCTCCTGAGGATGCCAGTTATTCTCAGCTTTCCTTTTCGAAATCATCCTTGGCTGCACCGCACACAGGGCAGACCCAGTCATCAGGAATATCCTCGAACGGAGTCCCAGGAGCAATGCCGCCATCTTCATCCCCCACAGCCGGATCATATACATAGCCGCAAATCTGGCACACCCACTTTTCCATAACGCACTCCTTTCTTATCTTCTGCAGTAAGTCTTATTGCACTCTGCCAACCCTGCCACCTTCACCTAAAGGCAGCCCGCATGACCGGTCCAATTTACAATTTTTCCACTATATGATCAACCAGCAATGGCAGCAAAAAGAAATGCCTTCCATTTTCTCCTTTTCACCCCTCGAAGGCTGTGAGACTCGAGTGACAACTTGAATATTATCGAACTAATCATGATGCTTTCGTAAAAAGTGCCAAAAGCGTCATGCCGGACTTGATTCGACATCCACAACATATTGAAAACACTGGATTCCCGTCTTCGCGGGAATGACGACAGAGGGTACTTTCTGACTTTTTACGAGTTGATCAATCATCAAGCAGCAGCAATTCTATGCCAGGCAAATGAGCTGCTGGAGTGAGGATATATTTCTTAACTTTAAGAGTATTGTCTTCTACAAAGGCAACCACCGGATTGCCTTCATAAACAGCAATATCAACAGTCGATATGGTGCTCGAAGTCGACTCCGAAGGGTCTGCAAGAGTTGCCCATTCACTGCCGTTCCACCTACTCACGTCTATCCTTGGCGAACCAGTACTTCTGGTGTATACCGCATATAACTTCGTTCCAGCGGCAGCAATTCGCAGTGAATCGAAATAGCCGCTCGCTATGCTATCAGCCCCAATAATATGCCATTCGGCCCCATTCCATCCAGCTATGTACAGTTCGGCTCCTGAATTTTCTTCCCAAGCTACTACAGGAGACCCCTGGTACAGAACAATCTCTGGATCCGAAGCATCACTCCCATATCGAAAGAAGTCGCCAAGGTAGTCATAATCTCTCTGAACGGACAGCCATCCATTCTGAGTGCTTACAACATACCAGTAATTGGCATCACCCGTAATGGCTGGATCCTCGCCAACATCTGCAAAAGGCTCCCTCCAGCCACCATCCAACTCCAGTTGCGTCCCACTGGTACCAATTGGACTCTTTACATGCAGCATCATATAGGCAGAGGGAGTGCCATCACTGTACCTGCAGGCATATGTCACATAGGCACGGCCTTTGGCGACCGCCACAGTTGCGCCCCATTGATGCTGTAATTGGCTCCACGTAGTGGAAACCCACGTACCGTTAGCATTGGTGCCGAAACCCAGGTCATGGATGTCCGTGTGCCAGCAGGCAGCAATCAAATTGCCGGCTACGGCAATATCTGGATTATGACATTGATTCGTGGGATGTGCGACGACTTCCCAGCTGTTGCCGCTCCATTTCTTGATAACACCTTCGTCAAGATTCAAACTGACATTCGGATAACGATAAAAAACCAACAGATTTGTACCATCACTAGCTATACTTGCTTGGGAAACAGTGTCCGATGTAACAGGGGCAAAAGAAATCCATTCGCCAAAAGCAATTCTGTTATTGCCTGAAAATAATACAACAACCAAGACAATCACCAAGAAAAACATTTTTCCTTTCACCATCCCCCACCTCTCTCT
>JAFDGZ010000106.1 GCA_019309045.1 Deltaproteobacteria bacterium
AACTACAGTTCGAATCTTCTTCCTGAGCTTCCTGGATTCCTGAGAAATCCGCTCAACGGTTTCCTCCAGCTCTTCAGCTATCCTGGACATTTTATCCCTGAGCTTTTCTTGAAGTTCCCTCGCCTCACGACCAAGGCGCTCAGAGGATTCCAGCATTTCTCTGCTGACGAAATCTGCCTTTTCTCGGACCTGTTGTTGCAGCTCTCTTATCTCTCTGGAAAGATCGTTGCTGCGTTTTCTCATCTGTTTGCTGAAGGCTTCGATCTTTTCTCTGAATTTTTCAAACTCAGCCATTTTTTCACCTCCCCTGAATTTGGAATCCAACGAAGGTCTGGCCTGTCATGGAGTGTCTAGGCTAGTCCGTTTATTCACTCCAACAAATAAAATAAGTAGAGACCGGCCGGGTGTCAAGAAGGTAACACAGTGAATTAACAGGATATATTCCAGTATCTTTGAATGGCAGCTGCTATAGTAGCAGCGCAGTTGTTTCCTGGCTGGCGTCATTGGCCTCAATTACACCTGAGTGCTGCTGGAAACCTTGACGTGGACTTGTATCCGCTTTATTTTTTGATTGTAATTAACTTTGTTAGGTGAAATGGAAAATGAACAGTTTTGCCCGGCCAAGTTGGAAGCAATGAACTACAGCAAGCATACAATGGTGCGGCTGTGGTGCAGGCAGGACTGATTCATGAATTATCCGACTTGAGTTGAAATTTTACGTGGAGGTGCACCTATGGATATATGGAGAAGAATTGGGATTGCCATTGTCTGTGGAGTGCCAGCCATAATTGGCGGTGGTCTCTTGTGGCAGCTCAGCAAGAGCTGGCAGGTGGTAGGAGGATATCTGGGACTGCTTGGTTTTATTCTCCTGGTTTTTGTTTGCAACCCTGAGCAAATCGTCAACCAGATACGCAAATAATGACGGCAATATGCCGCTGAGCGCTTTTTTCGTACTTCGGGCAAGGCCGCATTTGTTGAGCCGGATGTTTTATGAATCACCTCCTGACCTGCTTTGTGAATTGTGCAGAGAGTCATTTTGCCCCTCGGCGTGCGGCTTCGGCCTGGTCCAGAAGGGGCTATGGCCGTTACGGCAACAAAGAGCTATCCTCATGAATGCCATGGCCTGATAATAACGGGGCGCCATCTAGAGGCGGTCCGGGTCGAAGCCCCATCCCACCCGGGCGAGTCTCGCTTTCCTCCCCGAGCTGTCTACCATTCTAGCTGAATCTTTCCTGCGGGCGATTCTTGTTCAGGAATATCCCCTCTCGAGAGCCATTGTTTTCCCCTCTTTTAGAACTTTGTGTTGACAAACGCGCTGATGAAGGGCATGAGTACGAATGATTACCGGAGAATGGTCTGTTGAGGCACTCAAAATGACAAGATGTTCCTGGCAAGGTGTTGAATGGTGACAGATAATCGGTTTGAATTCCAACTGGGAAGGGCTTGTGAGTGAGGAACCAGTTTGTGAGGAGCGATACTGGTTTTATCGGCCTTGATTGGAAGTGAGAGAATAGCTTATGGCAAAAGAAAAGAAGAAGGCAAAAGAGAAGAAGAAGGTGGAAATTGAGCGAGATTGGTGCAAAGGTTGTGGGATCTGCGTTGCCTTCTGTCCAAAGCAGGTTCTTGTTCTTGATGAGGAGGGCAAGGCCTGTTGGGACAAGCCTGACAGGTGCATCAATTGTGGCCTTTGTGAACTGAGATGCCCTGATGTGGCCATCGAACTGGTGGAGGATAGAAAACCGTGAAAGCAAAGGTGAGATTTATTCAAGGGAACGAAGCAGTGGTAGAAGGGGCGCTCTACGCTGGTGTTCGATTCTACGCAGGCTATCCTATTACTCCCTCCACAGAAATTGCTGAGCTCATGTCCGAGAGACTGCCTAAGGTGGGGGGAAAGTTTATTCAGATGGAAGATGAAATTGCTTCCATGTGTGCTATCATCGGTGCCTCATTGACGGGCCTCAAGGTGATGACTGCTACCAGTGGGCCAGGTTTTTCGCTGATGCAGGAGGCGATAGGCTACGCTGTTATGGCGGAGGTGCCATCAGTGGTGGTGGATGTGCAGAGAGGAGGTCCAAGTACTGGCCTGCCCACTTCAGTAGCTCAGGGCGATGTGCTGCAGGCCAGGTGGGGCATTCATGGCGACCACTCGATTATCGCCCTGACTGCCTCGAATTTGCAGGATGTGCTGCTCATGACGGTAGAAGCCTTCAATCTGGCTGAGACCTTTCGCACGCCAGTGATTCTCTTGCTGGACGAGGTTGTAGGCCATATGCGTGAAAAGGTTATTGTGCCGCAGCCCGGTGAGATAGAAGTCATAGAACGACTCTATACTTCTGTGCCGGCGGGAACTGATTATCACCCATATCTTCCTCGTGAAGATGGCAGGCTTCCCATGAGCGACTTCGGAGGAGTGCATCGCTACAATGTGACCGGCCTGGTACACGACATGTGGGGATTCCCATCCACTGATCCAAAGGTGGCCTATGATTTGTTGCACCATATTGTGGACAAACTTGAAAATAGAGCCGATATTATTGCTCGCTACAAAGAGTATCATACGGACGATGCAGAGATCTTGCTCATCTCCTACGGTTGTTCCGCCAGAAGCGCTTTGCATATGGTAGAAGAGCGCCGCAGTCGGGGGATGAAAGTTGGTCTGCTCGAATTGCAGAGCCTCTGGCCTTTCCCGAGAGGAATTGTGCGCCGGCTATGTCAAGGACGCAGCCACGTGCTGGTTGTTGAGATGAACATGGGGCAGATCTGCCAGGAAGTGAAAAAATCTGTGCTCAATCCAGAGAGAGTTTACCTGGCCAATAGATTTGATGGTGTGCTGATCTCTCACAGCGACATCCTGGGGATGCTGAACATGATATTGGGCAAAGGAGTATAAAATGGCAGTCAAGGAATATCTGAGAAAACGGTTTTTCCCACAAATCTGGTGTCCAGGATGTGGCCATGGCATTGTCATGACTAATATGATCAGAGCTATTGAACAGGTTGATCTGGAGAAGAACGAAGTCGTGGTGGTCTCTGGCATCGGCTGTTCTTCGCGTATGCCTGGATATCTGGATTTCCATACTTTGCATACACTGCACGGCAGAGCCCTGGCTTTTGCCACCGGGGTAAAATTGGGGAAGCCCTGGTTGACTGTCATTGTGCCAATGGGTGACGGTGATGCCCTGGCAATAGGAGGAAATCACTTCATCCACGCTGCTCGCCGGAATGTGGATCTTACCGCCATAATCATGAACAACAACATTTACGGCATGACCGGCGGCCAGTATTCTCCCCTGACTCCCCTGGGCGGCAAGGCCACCACCGCTACAGCCGGGACCATTGACGGTGCCTTCGATGTGGTGCAGCTTGCTATGGGTGCCGGCGCCTCTTTTGTCGCCAGAACTACCACCTATCATGCCAAGGAAATGATCAAGATCATCAGCCAGGCTATCAAACACAAGGGATTTGCAGTGGTTGAGGTGATGTCCCAGTGTCCTACCTACTACGGCCGAAAAAACAAGCTCGGCAGTGCGGTGGATATGTTGAACCGCTTCAAGGAGGACACGGTGCCAATTGGCTCCAAGAAAAAAGAGGAAAACCCTGATTTGCTGGAGAGGGGGATCTTTGTCCAGGAAGAACGTCCTGAATACACCGAGTCATATGTAGCTTTTGCAGAGAGATGCCAACAGGAGATGACTTCAGTCTGATCAGCCAAAGTCGGAGCAGCAGATATGGAAAGTACAAGAATTGTCCTTAGCGGTTCAGGTGGCCAGGGAGTGATCACTGCGGCTATTATTTTGGCCGAGGCAGCCGTGGTGTATGAGGGTTTGAACGCAGTGCAGACCCAGTCATATGGACCTGAGGCCCGCGGCGGCGCCACCCGGGCAGATGTGGTCATCTCCAGGGAGCCCATTCACTACCCCAAAGTGATCAATCCACACATCCTCGTGTGTCTGACCCAGGAGTCTTACGATAAGTTTTCGGATATTGTCAGGCCTGGAGGCTTGTTGCTGATTGACCGGCATTTTGTCAAACAAGAGCATAAAGTGGATGCCAGACAGGTAATACTGCCTATGTATGATGCAGTTATGGAGAAAATCGGCAAACCTATCGTATTCAATATCTGCGTACTTGGTACCTTGATTGGTTTGACCAACCTTGTCCGAGCCCAATCTATCATGACATTGCTGGAGGAGAAGCTGCCTGCTGAGTTTCTCGAAATGAACAGACGTGCACTCGAGGCGGGTCTGCACCTGGCCAACGGCAGCAAATGAGTCCTTTGCTCGAGCTGCTTCCAGGTAGCATGACTGCATAAGGGATCTTTATTTCTGCATATGGTTATTCTGGGGATTGAGAGTTCCTGTGACGAAACTGCCGCCGCCCTGGTGGAAGACGGCCGGCGCATTCTAGCCAATGTGGTTTCCTCCCAGATCGCCATCCATCGTCCGTACGGGGGTGTGGTGCCGGAGCTGGCCTCACGGCAGCACCTCAAAGTAATTATTCCAGTTGTGCGCGAGGCTCTGGCAAAGGCCGATAAAGCCCTTGCGGACGTCGACGCCCTGGCGGTTACCCGAGGACCAGGACTGGTGGGTTCTTTGCTGGTGGGCATAGGCGTGGCCAAAGGTATGGCCTATGCCACAGGCAAGCCACTGGTGGCGGTAAATCATCTTGAAGGACATATTCAGGCCGCCTTTCTGGAAAAACAGCCGCCACGTTTTCCCCTGGTGGCCCTTGTGGTCTCTGGTGGACACACAAACCTCTATCATCTTGAAAATTATGCCAAATGTAGACTTGTCGGTCGGACCAGGGATGACGCAGCCGGTGAAGCATTCGACAAAGTGGCCAAGTTTCTTGGCCTCGGCTACCCGGGGGGAATAGTCATTGACAAACTGTCACAGTCCGGCAATCCAGCTGCAGTTGATTTTCCTCGCGCTTATCTGGAAAAAGATTCGCTGGATTTTAGCTTCAGCGGCCTCAAGACTGCGGTAGTCAATCTGGTGCGTCGTTATAGTAACTCGGGAAGCGGGGCAGATGAGCAGTCGGAAAGAACCGTGATATCCCTCGAATCGCTACCCCTCAATGTTGCTGATATTGTGGCCAGTTTTCAAGAGGCGGTCGTAGACATTCTGGTACACAAAACCATCAGGGCTGCCAGGAATCTGGCGGTGCACGAAATTGTGGTGGCCGGCGGGGTAGCCGCCAACAGCCGCTTGCGTCAGAAAATGCAGGAAGAAGCTTCCGCTCTTGGCCTGGGGGTGCGCCTTCCCGAGCCTGCTCTGTGCACAGACAATGCAGCCATGATTGCTGCCGTGGCTTACCACCGCATCTTGCCCGGCGGCCACAAATGGGATCTCGACTTTGATGCAATTTCCCGTTGGCCGGATGGGTAACAAATTGCCTTGTCAGTTATCAGGAACGACTCGGAGGGAGCGGCATCCTGCCGCGGCGAAGAATCTTTCTTGGACGCTTCCTGCTGGTTCAATCAGGCTGAACATTTGCCGGGCAATACTCCTTTTCACTCTCACCTTTTTTGTGCTGCACTCTGAACCGTGTACCATTGCCAATTAGAGAGCAATTCCCTCTGAATGTCCACGGCGCGGCGGGGCTCCGCTATTCAACCACTCGACTGCCCGTCTGATGCCATGAAGGGTGAGGTCCTCCATGGGAAAGATCCGGCCGATAAGTGTGATGGATCTGCTTTCCCATGGCCAGCGTTCACGGGGGATAGGGTTCAGCCAGACGCTGTGGCGAAAGTGGTGACGTATCTGCTGCAGCCAGTCGCGAGCCGGCAGTCTGACTTTTGAAAAGTAATCAATGGCTCCATTAGAAGCGAGAAGTTCAGCAGGAGCCATGTTGGCGTCACCAATAATGATCAACCTGGTTTCAGGGTCTCGGCTCAAGAATTCATGCAGAGGAACCGGGGTACGGCGCTGAGGATCACTGAACACGCAGCCATATATGCAGTTGTGGAAATAGTAGTAGTCCAGATCCCTGAAATGATCTCGCATGTGGGCAAAGATCAGCCTTACCAGGTTCACGTAAGGGTTCATGGAGCTGCCGCCATTGTCCATGAGCACCACCAGCTTTATGCGGTCACGCAATTCTCTCTCGAACACCAGCTCTATCTCACCGCCGTTTCTGGAGGAACGATATACAGTCTCATCCACGTCGAGTTCTGTTGGCGGTCCGGCAGGGACCATGTGCTTGAGAGCAGCGAGTACCTGGCGAAGGTTTTCTGTGCGCAGCATTGAGCTGTCGGCGTAATCCACGTAGCGGCGTGCTTCGATAACCTTTACGGCAGAGCTGTGCCTGGGCTCGCCATGGACGCGTATACCCTCGCTTTCACTACCTGAGTGGCCAAAAGGTGAACTCCCCTCAGTGCCGATCCAGGTATGACCGCCCCGATGTTTTCCCTGCTGGCGGGATGCAGTCTCCAGAAAGCGTTGCAAGAGTTCACTCATTGGAACATGTTCAAAATCACTCTCCCCAAAATGACCGCTGTCAACTTGTTCCCGCAACCAGCGATAAAAGGCTTTTTCGTCCCACTCGTGTCGTGAGAGCCGCTGCAGAATTTCGCTGGCAGTGCCGAGGAAGTACACAGAAAAAGCCTGTTCAAAAGCATCAAAGTGTTCGACTTTCTTTACAAAAACGAGTCTCATCAGGATAAAGAGGCGATCGAGGTCGGGGGCAAGGCCCTTGTGGACAGCCTGATAGAATTCCAGCACCTGCTGGAGACTCACAGGAATTCCCTGATCTCGCAGCATGTAAAAGAAAGGAATGAACAGCATGATCGTCAGCCCTCTTTACAGACATCCACAGCAGAGAAAAAGCCCACTTCAAAAGACAGCAAACCTTTCAGTCAGTCTCCTTTGCTGCTCCTGTACTTGAGAAGATCCTGGGTGCGCTTGAGCAAGATCCCGAGGTGCAATATTTTACCCTTTTGGATTGGTGCTCTAGCGCCTTCCAGTCGAAGGGCGCCCAGCCAGTCGAGAAGCTCGGCAGTGGCAGGTGGTTTCTGGAAACCCTCTTCCCGGAGCCTGTAAAAAATAGGCAGAGCTGAGTCCAATAAAGGAGGATAGATGTCAGGGTAGTGAAGATGGACAATGCGGCTCATTTCCTCCATGGTGGGGAAGGGAATGTGGTGACAGTAGCAGCGGCGCAGAAAGGGGTCCGAGAGCTCCCTCTTGGCGTTGCTGGTGATGACTGTGACCGGCATGTGTTTGGCCTTGATTTTGTGGTTTATCTCGCGAATGATAAAGGAGCCGTCTTCCAGCACATCGAGGAGATTGTCCTGGGTGTCGGAGTCGGTCTTGTCGATTTCGTCCAGCAAGAGCACGCACCGTTCATCCGCCCTGAAGGCTCGTCCTATAGGACCAAAACGGAGATAGTCCCAGATGTTGTTTACATCGCGTCCACTGTCGCCCGTGCCGAAGCGGGAGTCATTGAGACGCAGCACGGTATCGTAAACGTAGCAAAGCTCTTCGCCTTTGAAGGTTGATTTGCAGCGGGCTTCCTCGAGCTGCAGGTTCAGGGCCCGGGCAATTTCAAAGGCAAGCTGGGTCTTGCCAGTGCCGGCCTCGCCGGTTATGAGCAGAGGCTTTTCCATGGCCATGGCAATATTGACTATGTCCTTGAGTTCAGGATTAAGGTAGTAGCGGTCTGTACCGGAAAACTTCATCTGAGCAACCCTTTCTAATGAAAATTCCTGTATTCGCAGGGATTGACAAGGTTATTGTAGTAGAAATGCTGCGCAAAAGAAAGGTGAGAAGAACAAGAGGTGCACTTGTGACTCTGTCCAGCCCCTGTTTCCTGGACAATTCACTCCCCAGAAGCGGCGCTTCCTGCTGGTGGAACTGTTCAGCCTGCTGTTGACGAATCGGCAATGGTGCCCTGCACGGAAAGTCGTCAGGGGGCAGTATTTGCAGGCAGAGGCCATTTTACCTTTTCCTGTACTATTGCCTCTGCTAATCTTGACAAGCAAGAACGGCTTGCTTGCAGAGCTGACTTGTGGCAGCAGTAAAGTTGCCCGGGCAGCGAGCTAATTTCTGAGGCGCCAGAGAGAGGTTGAACTGATATGAAAAAAATCTGTTTTCTTCTGCTAATTTCAGTAGTTGTCATGACAGCGTCGTCTCCAGGTCACCCTGTCCAGGCGGACGAATTTTCTCTTCCGCAGCCCAGTTATAAGGGCTCTCTTTCGGTTGAACAGGCTCTCAAAGCACGGCGAACTCAGCGTTCGTTTCAATCACGGCCGCTTGCCCTCGAACAACTCTCCCAGATTCTCTGGGCCGCTTATGGAGTAACCAAGAAAATTGCCGGCCATTATCTGAAAACTGCACCTTCCGCAGGGGCACTCTATCCTCTAGACATCTACGCGGTGATTGGCAAGAAAGGTGTCCGGGAACTCATTGCAGGGGTCTATCACTTTCTGCCGAGAGATCATAGAGTGGAAATGGTCAAACAGGGAGATTACCGCTCTGAGGTGGGCAGGCTGTCTGCTCAGCAGATGTGGATTGCAGAGGCGCCGCTGATTCTGGTGATCACAGGCGAATATGGGCGCAGTACGGTCAAGTATGGCAGACGCGGCGTC
>JAFDGZ010000107.1 GCA_019309045.1 Deltaproteobacteria bacterium
CGGCGACAGCGGAGGGGGAAACTGGCTCGACAAATCCAATTCAACACGGTTTACAGATCGCAGCAATATATATGAAAATGGGCGGCGCCGCTGTCGTCTGCTTCAGCTGTCAGCCGCAGCAGTAGTAGTCTCCTGATACGGCAACCTGGAGCGCTTTTTCGAAATACCTTGAAATCTCTGTAGACGCCACCGAATTTTCACGGTCGTATCTTGCCCCGCAGGCACAGGGACGAGCCTGGAAATCAAACGCTCATCAGTAAGCAAGATTGCCCTTGCAATTCAATGGACAGTGTACTGTTTGTTCGTTGACAGCAAAAGATCTCTGTGATAGCCAATCTTTACAGGTTGGCGGCAAAATGAAAGTGCACGCCTTTTACCGCCGGACTGCTGCTGGCCAACCTCGGGGCCAGGGTTGCGGCCGCTATTACAATGGCGCAACGGGGCAATTGTTTGTCGAAATCGATATCAACACAGGACAACGCAGGCTGAAGCCTGCGGCTACCAAATCGTTGCCGTGCCTCCGATCCCCTGACGATACTGGTTATCAGATGCACTTTCATTTTGCCGTCAATCCCTTATAGATTAGTAGGGTAAAATAGTAAAATTTCCCCGGCTCCTTTCACCTGGAGATCTTTATGTCTCTGAACAGTGATCACTGGCAGCCTTCAGGTGCCGCCACCCTGGTGGGCAGTCTTCCTCACCGGGACCGGCAGCGAGCGCTTGATCTCGTATATGAAGAGATCAGCGAGGTGCCGGTGTGGCCCCAGCTGTCGGCTTATCCCATGGAACAAATGATAGAGCAGTTCAGCGAAGGGCTGCCCGGTCTGGTAACCAGAGAAGGCCGCACCTTTTTTCATACCAGCGACTCCACCTTCGAGCAGAGTGTGCTGGAGTTCTACGAGGAATATCTCGCCGTCACTGCTGGCGAGCTTCCCCTGGCCGAGAGCCGTTTCCGCCTGGGGCAGGAAGCGGCAAGAACCATGACCCTCTTCCTGGAGCAGCTCCCCAGTCGCAACTTGCCGATGAAGGCAGTGAAGGGCCAGACCGTGGGGCCTTTCACTCTGTTGGCCACGCTGCGAACCGAAGCTGACAGGCTGGCACTCTATGAATCGCAGTTGCGGGACGTGGTGGTCAAGACTCTGGCCCTGAAGGCTCAGTGGCAGACCGAAATGCTGAAGCAATTCGACCTGCCGCCAATCGTTTTCATAGACGAGCCTGCCCTTGCCGGCTTTGGCTCATCTGCTTTCATCAGTGTCTCGGCAGAAGAAGTAATCCAACTGATTCATGAGGTCGTCCAGCATATTCATCAGGCAGGCGGTCTCGCGGGCATCCACGTATGCGCCAATACAGACTGGTCTCTTTTCTTCTCAGGCTCACTGGACGTCATAAACTTTGACGCCTATACCTACTTCGACCGGTTCTCTCTTTACCGGAGTGAACTCTCGCAGTTCATAAAAAAGGGCGGCTTCATTGCCTGGGGCATCGTGCCCACCATGGAAGCAGAGGATATAGAAAGGGAAAGCGAAGGCTCCCTGGCCATAAAGTGGCAGGAGCAGATAGCCGGCCTAATCAGCGACGAACTGGACCTGGCTACACTTTTTCGCCATTCACTCATTACTCCGAGCTGTGGCTGCGGCTCGTTGAACGAAGCGAGAGCAGAGAGAGTCGTCCGACTTACCCGAAAAGTTTCAGACAAACTCCGCAAGGAACTTCTTTGATGGATTCCATGAAACCTGGCGAGTACCAGAGCCAGACCGCAATCTGTTTCTTGTTGCCTCCCTCTGGAAAACCGCTCTGTAGCCACAAATGGGACCGCTGGCCAAAGGGGAACTTCAAAGCAGGCGCTCTATTCTCATGGCTGGTATCAACTGCGCTCAAGAAACCCGGGCAAGGAGAGCCATCCAGGTGTAGCTTCCCGAGGGAGGGATTGCCGGAAAACTCAAATCAGCACTGAGCCAGCCTTCTGGACAGATGCCCCGGGGGGCCAAATCCTTTTCTAGATGAGGTTTGTCCACATCCTGAAATCCTGAAAGAATGAGGAAGCCGTCTTTCCTGGCCAGTCTTACCATTTCAGAAAGTTTTGCTTGCAGTAGATTGACGGGCAGGTTGGCAAACAGTAGATCGAAGCTGCCGCGCACAGCTTCGGTGGAACCACGCACCAGGTGCAGCCTATCTGCCACCTTGTTGCGCACGCTGTTTTCTTCGCTAATCTGCAGGGCACGCGGGCAGATATCCACTCCCACCGCCCAGCTTGCACCCAGCTTCAGGGCTGCCACTGCCAGGATGCCGCTGCCGCAGCCCACATCCAGGACTCGTCTCAGAGGTCGCTCGGCCAATACTTGCAGAGCAAATTGCAGACACATCCGCGTAGTCGGATGGCTGGGGGGAAAAGCCTCCCTGCTCCGCAGTACGATACCCACCGGTGATCTGGTAATCACGCGGCGCCATCCAGGCGGACCAACTGCCAACACTTTGCCGATTCGATAATAGCCCAGCATGATACTGAGGTGTAGACCTGAACTCAACTCACCTGGTAACGGAGGATCTACTCTCTGCTCCTACAGGCTGCTAACCATACCTGCGCTCGAAGTCTGTCATGAAAGAGACCAGAGCCTCTACTGCTGCCACACTGGTAGCATTGTAGATTGAAGCGCGGCAGCCGCCCACCGAGCGGTGCCCTTTGAGGCCGGCCAGCCCATTTTCCAGGGCCTCGCTCACAAAGGTGGCCTCCAGGGACTCCTCTGCCAGCCGGAAGGTGACGTTCATGAAGGAGCGGCTTTCTGCTGCGGCAGTGCCGCGATAGAATTCACTGCCATCTATGCAGTCATAGAGAATTTTCGCCTTCTTCCTGTTCAACTCCTCCATCTCGGCAAGACCGCCAATGGTCTCATCTATCCATTTGAGCACCAGCTGCACCGCGTAAATGGCAAAACAGGGTGGAGTGTTGTAAAGAGAGTTTTTCTCCACATAGGTGGTATACTTGAGCATGCTGGGCAAGCTGTCAGGCACTCGTTCCAGCAGGTCCTGCCGCAAAATTACCACCGTCACCCCGGCAGGCCCTAGGTTCTTCTGGGCCCCTGCATATATGAGACCGAAAGGCCTGACATCAAAGGTGCGTCCCATGATGTCCGAAGACATGTCGGCAATGAGAGGTACGTCCCCGCAGTCGGGAAACTCCTGCCACTGCGTGCCACGGATGGTATTGTTCGAGGTGATATGCACGTAGTCTGCGTCCTCGTTGAAGGAGATATTTGCCGGGATATAGGTGAACTGCCTATCTTCTGAGGAAGCAACCACGTTGACCTTGTTGCCAAGGATCTGGGCTTCTTTGATCGCTTTTGTTGACCAGGTGCCGGTATTCACATAATCAGCTCTCCGACCAGGCCGGAGCAGATTCATGGGCACCATGGAAAATTGCAGGCTGGCGCCGCCCTGGAGAAAGAGCACCTTGTAGTCCTCAGGCAAGTTCAGCAATTTCTGGAAACGTTCGCCTGCATCAGTGATCACCTCTTCAAACAGGGGAGAGCGATGACTGATCTCTGTTATGGACATTCCGGATCCTTTGTAATTCAGGAATTCTGCCTGAATCTCTTCCAGCACCGGCAGGGGCAGTGCAGCAGGACCGGGATTGAAATTGTATACTCTCTGGCTCATGAACCTCTCCTTTCACTGGTTGGTGGTTTCCGACCTCCTTGAGAAAATAGAGATGGTATTCCTCTCCAGTAAGATGCCGCTTCAAGAGCTGGCTCAAATGGTCGAACAACTCTTCTATTTCATTGTCCGTTAGACGCTGGCTGAGCAACCTCATAACCTCATCATCAGAGAACTTTTGCAAGAAAGCTATGAGAGACCGCTCGTCATCTTCCCGTGAGTAGCCGAAGGCGATCATGCCTTCATAAGTTTCCACAAATCGATGCTGATGTCTTGCGGGCATATTATTCTCCCAACAGCTCAATCAGAGTCAATAAGCATCGCAAAATGGTGCATGAGGGTGCCCTTACAGGACAAAAATGCTGATCATTATTATCAGTCATCTGCTACGGGATTCACCATTGGTAGAGCGGCACTCTCCAGTTAAATCAGTGCAGAGCCTACCTGCAACCACACTGCTTCCTGGTCGCGCCTGTGGCGGGATGACCGGCCCTGCGGACAGAGTAGCCATATTCCAGCTTGGTTCAAATAAGTGTGTTACCAGCCATCTGGTTCAACCGTGAACAGCAAACTGTGCCCTTCACAAAGCTCCCTCTTCTTCGATCCACACTGCCAGCTCCTCGAGATTTTGCCTGATTATCTTGCCGAGATAGAGCTTCTCGAACCAGGAAGCGGGGTGCCGTCGCATCTGCACATTCAATTTGTAGTAAATAATGCTGCCTTTTCCGTTGCTGTTGGGACGCACCTCCCAGACTCCTGAGAAACTGGCAAAAGAGCCATGTTTCTGCCGGAAGTGCAAAAAAGGTTTGTCTTCCTCTATCTCCAGGAGCACTCCAAAAGAAATGTTAAGCAGAGGCACTCTGACCCTGCTCTTCTGTTCAACCAGGTAGCGGCTGTCTTCTCTGGCCAGCACCCTGCTCTTTTTCAGACCGCTCAAACGGGCAGGCATTTGCTCGAATGCAGTGAGCACCTGCCAGACCCTCTCGGCCTCAGCTCTTACCCCAAGGTGGGCAGTAATTTTCCCCCTCTGCCATTCTAGGTTCACCACTGGACCTTCATTGTCTGCCATCAGTAGTCACACCCGCCGGGTTGCACCTTCAACACAGTTGCCAGAGACAGGTCTCTAAAGATATCCAACCTATAAATGACACCCTTTGGCGAACTCAGGACAGGCTGCTTTCACCTGTTCTCGGTGTACCTGGCCGCATTCAGGGCAGGTGAGCTCGATGTTTTCGCTGTCGATGGTCTTTGCCTCGATTTCCTCGGCACTCAGGTGATAGATGGAACCGCAGGCGCACTGAGGGCAGGTTCCCTTCACTTCATAGCGCTTTTTCTCGGCCATTGCATGCTCCTGATCCAGGCTTGCCACTTTTGCGTAATATTTTGAAGTTACAATGCCCAAAGCATTCTCCTTTGTCAAGATTCTTGACAGCGGCGGCTTCCCCCTATGGCCAACCGGGGCCAATAAGCAAATCTCGAACAAAATGCAGCTCATATCGTTTCTGGCAGCTGCTCTGGTAATATATGGGAAAAGCCGTTAATCCTTTTTTCTCTTGCTCAAAATGCGGTTCTCGGCTATAAGTTGCTTCTTTGAGGAGGATTCAAAATGGCACGTATTACAGTTGAAGATTGTTTGCAGAAGGTAAGCAACCGCTTTATGCTGGTGCATCTCGCAGCCAAGCGCGTTATACAGCTCCGAAAAGGCGCAAAACCGCTGGTTGAGGCACCAAAGAACAGGGAAGTAGTCCTGGCTTTGAGAGAGATTGCTGCAGGAAAGGTGGATTTCACTCAGGTGCAACAATTCGAGCAGGAACAGGTTGCCGCCGAGTCAACCTTCACGCCTCTGCCCACGCCAGAAGGGGGGCAGCAGGATGATGAAGAAAAGTCCGCAGCAGAGGAGCCAGCTGCTGACAGCGCATCCCCGGCCGAGGAATCTACAGATGAAGCAGCAGACAAGACAGCAGCGGAGGCAGCCTCTGAAGACAGAGCAAAAGACAGCTCCACTGAATAGGCAGCAGTCGCCATGCCTCACAACGCAGCGAGACAACCTCATTGAAGAGCTGTATGTTTTTCTCTCTGCTGGTTAAACAAAGGACCCTGAAGCAATAGAGCATCGAGAGCATGCATTATGGCCAGGAAAAAGCTTCTCAGCTGTCTGAAAAAACGGGATCTGCTCAACAGCGACAAGGCTGACCCCAGCCAGCTGCGGGCAATGGGTGAAGCCTACCTGCAGCAGGACAGAATATCTGATGCTATTGATTTTTTCGAAAAGGCGCATTACACGGAGGGACTTTCCGAGCTCAAACAGAGATGCATCCAGGAAGGAGATTTTTTTCTCTTCAAACGACTGAGCCAGATACTGTCATTTTCTCCAGACACCCAGGAATGGGAAATTTTGGGGGACAACGCCCTGAAACAGGGCAAGCTACTTTTTGCCAGAGCAGCATATGAAGCGGCTGGTCTGCCCGAAAAACAGTCCCAGGTTGAACGACTCCTTGTCAGTCCGCCGCAGGATCAGCCAGCAGACAAGAGGAAGCTGCATTGACACGGAACACCTCTCAGGCCAAATCACACGTCAGCTGTTTGAGCCGCTCACCTCAAAGCCAATCATTGACAAAGCAGACAAGAATGATTATTCACAAGATGCGTTTTCTGGCAACGATGACCTAGCCAAAGCCAGGCAGCATATGAAGGCCATAAAGACTCTGCAGGAGTAGACTGACGAATTTTGCCCTGCAAAAATTCTCATCACCTCGAGGGGCTAATTAATGGCGAAGCGCGACTACTATGAGGTCCTGGGAGTCGACAGGACTGCTACCGATGAACAGATCAAGAAAGCCTATCGCAAACTGGCCCTGAAATACCATCCTGACCGCAATCCTGGTGACAAGCAAGCAGAGGAACTTTTCAAGGAGGCAGCAGAGGCCTACGAAGTGCTGCGAGATCCTGAAAAACGAAACATCTACGATCAGTTCGGACATGAAGGACTCCAGGGGACTGGTTTTGCTGGTTTTGGTGGCTTTGACGACATCTTCTCGGCCTTTGGCGATATTTTTGAGGATTTTTTTGGCTTCGGCGGTCGCAGGGGCAGACGCGCCACTGCCGCCCGAGCAGGAGCAGATCTACTTTATGATCTGAGTATTGACTTCCAGGAAGCGGTGTTCGGTACAGAGAGAGAGATCACCGTACCCACAACGGTAACCTGCGAGGCCTGTGGGGGCAACGGTTGCGAACCGGGCACCAGAGAAGAAATCTGCCCCACCTGTCATGGCAGAGGTCAGGTTGTCCAATCTCAGGGTTTTTTCAGAATCAGTACCACCTGCCCTCGCTGCCGGGGCCAGGGAAGAACTATCACCAATCCCTGTCGCCGCTGCTCGGGCTCGGGGCAGCAGAGGGTCAACAAAAAGGTACTGGTTAAAGTACCTGCTGGAGTAGACACCGGCACCAGACTGCGCATTCCCAACCAGGGGGAAAGCGGTACCCACGGCGGCCCCCCTGGCGACCTCTACGTGCGTTTGCACGTCAACCCTCACGATTTCTTTGAAAGAGACGGCAACGATCTGTACTGTAGGGTACCCGTATCCATGGTGAGCGCCGCCCTTGGCGACACCATAGATATCGAAACTCTAGCAGGCCCCCAAACCATCACCATACCACCTGGAACGCAGAGCGGTGAGCTCATCCGTCTGAAAGGAGAAGGCGTTCCAAACCTGAGGGGTTATGGCCGAGGTGATCTACTCATCGAGATCCAGGTAGAAACACCAAAACGGTTGACCAAGCGACAACGAGAGTTGCTGCGTGAATTTGAAGAAATCGAAAAAAGCAAGAAACCCTCGCAAAAACTTTTCAGATTCTGGCACAGGGGCGGCAAGCGGAAGCACTCAGAAGCCAAACAATGATGCTGAGGGGCGCTCCTCGAAGATCAGGCCACCAAGGGACCGGCAGCTCTCTCGCGTCATGATTTCCACGAGAATCACTCCCATGAGAAGGTGTTGATCATGAATACCTGGGAGCAACAAAACAGGCAGTTCGATCAACTACAGGCAACCGCACTCTATTGCCCTAAATGCAAACAGGCAACGCCAGTACGGGAGCGGTTGCTCCTCTTTCTCCCGGATGGTGAACTGCACGAATATCTGTGTCAGTTTTGCGGCAGTTCAGTGGGCACCAGAAAAGTTCAACAGCAGCCGGAGTTTCACCTCCTCTCTCGTTGAGGCCATAGTTGGGCTGCAAGAATGGTGGTTTGCGGACCGCCTTTTTTCTTATCCAGGGAGGTGCGAATTTGATAGCTGCGGAGAATCTCACCAAGTTCTACGGAGCAGTGGCAGCACTCCGGCAGGTAAGCTTCGAGATAGACAAGGGAGAAATAGTCGGCTTCCTCGGCCCCAATGGCGCCGGCAAGACCACGACCCTGAGAATTCTCACCTGTTACATGCCGCCGACCTCAGGCAGAGCCACCGTAGCTGGACTCGACTGTGAAGAGCACCCTCTGGAAGTTCGCGCCATGGTCGGCTACCTGCCTGAAAATGTGCCGCTCTATAGCGATATGACAGTGAGGCGATTTCTGGCCTTTGCTGCCGCAGCAAAAGGGGTTCGGCGCCAACACTGCCGCCAAGAGCTGCACCGGGTAATCGACGCCTGTGGTCTGCAGGCGGTGGCTGACCGAATAATAGGCCATCTGTCCAAGGGCTATCGCCAGCGAACAGGCATTGCGCAGGCCTTGTTGAACGACCCGGCCATACTTATTCTTGACGAACCCACCCTTGGACTCGACCCCGGCCAAATTGTCGAAATTCGCGCCCTCATCAGAGAACTCGGCAAGGAACGCACCATCATATTGAGCAGCCATATTCTCCCTGAGGTGAGTCAACTTTGCGACCGCATCATAATTATCAACAAGGGCCAGATAGTTGCTACTGATACGCCGGAAAACCTCACTGCGCAGCTGCAGCAAAATGCCCGAGTCCTCCTGGAAGTCGAAGGACCTTCAGAGGAGGTAATCGCCGTTCTCATGAAAATTCCTGGAGTCCACAAAGTGATTCCTGGAGAGCACAGAAGCAAATATGTGGTAGAAAACGCAAGAGAATTGGATCTGCGCCCGGAAATAGCCCGCGCCATAGTCCAGAGCGGCTGGCAGCTTCGGCAGCTGACAGCTCAGGACATGAGCCTGGAAGAAATATTCATGCATCTGGTTACGGATGAAGATATGGCGGAGGCTGTTTGATGAAAGGCTTTTTCCCTGTATATCGCAAAGAACTCTACTGCTTCTTTTCTTCTCCTGTTCTTTATGTGGTTGCCTTTATTTTTACAGGACTCGCCGGCTATTTTTTCTATGCTTCGGTATCCTATTACTCTCTGGCCAGCTTTCAGGCGGCCAGGGATCCCTTTGTCGCTTCTCAGCTCAACCTCTCTGACATGGTGTTGCAGCCTTTTTTTGGCAGTCTTGGCATAGTACTGCTTCTCATGGTGCCGCTGATAACCATGAGATTGTTTGCAGAAGAGAAAAAAACCGGCACCATTGAGCTGCTCTTCACCTATCCCATCTCAGATAGTGCTGCGGTGTTGGGCAAATTCTTTGCTGCCATTTGCGTGGTACTGCTGTTGCTGGTAACGACCCTGCCTGCTATGGCGGTGCTGGCCTATGTGAGCAGCCCTCCCTGGGGCAACGTCTGCAGCGGCTATATGGGTCTCTTTCTCATGAGCTGCAGTTTTGTCAGTCTGGGCCTTTTTGCTTCCTCCCTGACGCAGAACCAGATTATTGCCGCTGCCCTGAGTTTCGGGCCTCTGCTGTTGCTGTGGATCATCGGCTGGGCCCAATCATTGACAGGGCCGACTCTGGGCAGCATCATCGGCTACTTGTCTCTGGTGAATCACTTCGACAACTTCACCAAGGGAATTGTAGACTCCCGCGACGCTCTCTTCTACCTGTTGTTTACTACCCTGTTCATTTTCACCACCCTCCGCATCCTGGAATCAAGGCAGTGGAGAGGATAGAGGCATGAGACAGACGTCCAGGTTCTTGAAACGCTTGACCACCACCTCTTTTGGATTCCTCGCTTTTACAGGGATTGTCGTTCTCGTGGCCCTCATTGGCCAGCGTCATCCGCTGCGACTGGACCTCACAGAAAACAAGCGCTACACCCTGACGGAACAGTCCAAAAAAGTCCTCAGTGCTCTCAATGGTGACATCCAGATCAAGGCTTTTTTCCAAGAAACCGCAGCCGAGCGTGACAGGGTTCGCGACTTGTTGAAGACTTATCGTTATACCTCGAAGAAGGTGCACTTCCAGTTCATCGACCCCGACCGACAGCCGGCTCTAGCACGACAGTATCAGATCCGCGACTACGGCACCCTGGTTCTGGAAGGCTTCGGCAAATCGCAGACCATCACCAGTGCGGAAGAGGAGGCTATCACCAATGCCATCCTCAAACTTTCCCAGGACAGGGAGAAAATCGTCTATTTTCTTACCGGCCACGGTGAAAGAGATATTGGCGAAGCAGGAAAAGACGGCTATTCCCTGGTCAAGACCGCCATTGAAAAGCAAAACTTTAAAGTGAAGACCTGCAACCTGCTGGTGGCTCCCGAGGTGCCAGAGGATGCGGCTGTCCTGGTAATCGCCGGCCCGCAAAAGCCTTTACTGGCAAAAGAAGTAGAGGCTTTGCAGCACTACCTCGACCGGGGCGGCAACCTGTTGCTCATGCTGGACCCTTACAACCGCAGCGGTCTGGAAGAGATGCTGCGCTCGCATGGCATCCTCCTGACTGATGACATTATAGTAGATACCATGAGCAAGGTGTTTGGCGCTGACTACCTGATGCCGGTCATTGCCCAGTATGGTCATCACAAGATTACTGATGGTTTCAGGATCGCCTGTTTCTTCCCTGTTGCCCGCAGTGTAAGGGTTAGCTCCCCCGCCCCGGCCAACACTAAATTGCTGGAGCTTGCCCTTACCTCACAATACAGCTGGGCAGAAAGCGACTTCAAGACCACAGA
This sequence comes from Deltaproteobacteria bacterium, assembly GCA_019309045.1. Taxonomy (NCBI): domain Bacteria; kingdom Pseudomonadati; phylum Myxococcota; class Myxococcia; species Deltaproteobacteria bacterium. The sequence goes on from JAFDGZ010000107.1 coordinate 10,645, forward strand.
CAGCGAACCGCCTAAATTCAATGACAACAGAGACATCCAGGGCCCGGTGCCAGTAGCGGTAGCTGCTGCCATTACTCCAAGCAAGAAGAGTGACTCCACAGGAAAATCAACATCCCCGGGCAGAAAAAAACACCGCTCCAGCACTGCAGAGCTCGTGGTTTATGGCGATTCAGATTTCGCCAGCAACAGATACTTGAATCTTCAAGGTAACAGCGACCTCTTCCTCAATACCATAAACTTCCTGGCCCAGCAGGAGGACCTCATCACCATCGAACGTCCCCGGGCCAAGGCCGCCCCTTTGACGCTGACCCGCTCACAGAGTCTGGTGCTCTTCTGGATCGGTATTCTCCTCATGCCTGCTGTAGTGCTGGCAGCTGGCGTTGCTGTTTTCAACTTCAGGAGGAAACAGAGATGAAGACGCGAACCGTTTTCATCTACATTGGCATCCTGCTCCTTGTTGGCGGCTATTTCGCCTACTTCGAGGTGTTCCAAGAGCAACAGAAAATTGCCAGAGAAAAGGCCGCCAGTCATTTGTTCCACCTGTCCTCCTCTGAAGTCACTGGTCTCAGCCTGGCCAGCAAAGAAAATGGCACCATAGTCTTGCACAAAGAGAATGATTGGCTGATTGTCGAGCCTGTGCGGACCAGAGCAGACAACTTTGTAGTGACAGGGATTCTTGCCACTCTGCAGAACATGAAAGCAGAACGCCGCCTGGAACTGGCAAAGAGCAGTACGGCAGACTATGGCCTTGATGCTCCTCTTCTCCAGGTGGCCTTTGAGACGGCAGATTCGCAGCACCGTCTCAAGATCGGCGCCAAAACTCCTGTGGGCAACCAGTTTTATGCCCTGGCAGACGATCCCACCTCTGTGGTGCTCATTTCCGCTGCTGCAGAACGTGTGCTGAACAGGACTCTCTTCGATCTTCGTCAGAAGGAGATGTTTACCTTCAAGGCAGAACAGATTGATCGCCTGGAAGTGGAGCAGTCCGGCAAGAAAATAGCCATAGGACGCCGGGATAAAGACAACTGGACTGCTCTGCTGCCCGCGGCTGCAAAGATTCGCCTCAAGTCGACAAAAGTGGAGGAACTGCTGCACGCACTCCTGGGGACCAGGGCCAGCGGCTTCCTAGATCAAGGGGCTGTGGATCTGGTCGGCCTGGGTCTGCAGCCCCCCAGGGCTCGAGTGCGCCTCTTCAGCAAGAAAAAAGGGCAGACTTTACTGCTGGGAAACATTGCCAGAGAGCAGGGCGTCTATGCCAAGAGCGATCAGATTGCCAGTGTGGCCATCGTCAACAAGGATGTCCTGGCAAAGTTGCCCTCGAGTCTTGCCGACCTGCAGGATCGCACCCTGCTCTCCTTCGCCACAGAACAGGTACGGGCCATTTCGCTCCAAGTTGGCGCAAAGAGCGGCACCCTGGAACGGCGCAAGCAAGAATGGAGCTGGCAGGA
>JAFDGZ010000108.1 GCA_019309045.1 Deltaproteobacteria bacterium
AAACAAGTAATAAGAAAGTTAGCTGTAATGGGCGCTTTCAGCCCATAGCTGGCGCCACCCTTGATCCTTGATATTTCATGAACACACCACCAGGCACACCTTCGTGCTCTTCACCACAAAGACCCGGGTAACATCTTAATTAGTGAGAAGCATGATTCAATTCTAGCAACTCTCTGTTGTCCAGGTTGATGACAAAATAAAAGTACACCCCTTCACCAGCCGATTGCTGGCGGCTGACCTGAAGGCTGAGCCAGCGGCCAGTACTACAATGGCACCATAACGCAATTGCTTGCCGAAATAGATAACAACACAGGACAACGCAGTCTAAAGCCTGCGGCTACCAAAGCGTTGCCGTGTCTGCAATCCCCTGTCACGCTTGGTTGACAATACTGGTTATGAGGTGCACTTTTATTTTGTCATCAAACACTCGCTGTTGTGCATATTAACTGTCAAGGGCCTTTGCAGCAGAATGATTGGTTACACAGGATCACCCCGCATGCTATCAACGTTTGCCAAAGAGTACGGCCTCCGGGTGGCGCTCCAGATACTCAGTGAGAGCACGGATGGAACGCGAGGCAGCGGACAGGTCACCAAGCGCTTCAGTGAGTACGTATCCAAGGCGTGAATTCCCTTCTACGGTTTGTTCAACAGAGAAAAACGTCTTTTCGGCCTGTTCAGAGGCATGGCGAACCGCTATGGCCATGTCGTCTAGATCTGCCGCCAGCGGCACGATCTGATCATCCACATTTTGCACCAGTTTATGTGCGTGTTTCACGGCTACTTCAATAGTGGCTGCCAGCGGCCTGACCTGCCTATCTATATTACGAACTAGGCCGCCTGCGTCCCTCACAGCTGTCTCAATGCTGGCTGCCAGCGGCAAGACCCGCCTGTCCACGTTTCGCACCAGCATCTGGGCGTCGCTCATAGTTTTTCCAAGGGCCCTGATCGCTCCCATGAGTTCAGGGGACCGCACCAGAAGATCCACTGCTTCTGCAGCACGCAGCGCTTGCTTTACCAGTTTGTCGAGGGGAAGCTTCTCCACCGTCGATTCTGTCTCAGCAATGGTTGCCCCTGGCTGCAGGACTTCGCCGTGGTCTCCCGCGTCGATTTTGATAAACTTTTCGCCAATCAGGCCGGCTGTGACGATGGCAGCGGTAGCATCCTCCAGGATCTTTATGCCTTTTTTAATCTGTAATTCCACCACCGCCGTCTTGTCTTCCTGATCTATGGTGAGTTGTTCCACCTGGCCAATTTTGATTCCCATCATTTCCACAGCGCTGCCCTCTTGCAAGCCGGACACAGAAGAAAATCTTGCAAAGAGCGGGTAAGAATCGTCGCCGATGATAGAAACCTCACCAAGTTGAACCATCATATAGCCAACGAATAGCAGCCCTATGATTACAAAAATGCCGACTGTTGTCTGGATAGTCTGCTTTTGCATGATATTTCGACCTCGCTTTCCGTGCTGAAACTCCCTGGGCCTTCTTTCTGACTCCCCCGCTGCCATCTTCCCCATACTATTCCCTGAATCTGTACAACTTCAACTCGAAATACTGGAAAAAGATGCGGAATGGGGAACGCGAAAGCAGTGTGCGGAACGGGGAACGCGGAATGTGGAGTTGAGAACATGGCATCACCGCCTTGCAGGAGGTCGTTTCTTTATGAATAATGCCGGTCATTGAAGACGAGCTGCGCGAAGTACAGAAAGGTCCTCAATCTAGGAAGATTGCCGGCATGCCGTTGACTTCTGAATTCTGGCATGAGTGACACTGCCATAGAGAATACATTAATCGTCACGAATTGTTTGAAGTGATTTATTTCATGTCTGCTCGACCATCCAGTCATAAACAGATATACTTAATTATAGAGTCCCCCATTGCTTTTGAGAATTGGCATGGCCGGGATGCGAGATAAAATCAGTATTTTCTGGCCTGTTCATATGAATAAAGGCGTCATCCGTTGAGCAAACAGAGGAGGATCACCTTGAAAGAAATATCTATACTGATTGGAGGCAAGGCTGGAGACGGCATCAGGCAGGCCGGTTACACCATTGCAAGGCTTTTCAACAGGTTGGGCAGGCCGGTTACACCATTGCAAGGCTTTTCAACAGGTTGGGCTATCGAATATTCTTCTACGACGACTACCCCTCTTTGATCCGCGGCGGCCACAACTTCTCCATCACCAGGGCTGCAGAAAAAAAACCTCTAGCCCACAAGGAAGAGGTCGATGTTGTCGTAGCCCTGGATCAGAACACCATCTCCAAACATCAGATGCGGCTGCTGCCAGAGGGCATCATTATCTACGATGCCGATGTGGCTGAGGGTCCCGGGATTGGCATACCCTTCAGCAGCATTGTCAAGGAACTCGAGGGAATCCCCATCATGAAAAACACGGCTGCCATCGGGGCCCTGACAAAAGTGCTGGGAATCGATTGGGCAGTTCTGGAAAAAGTGCTGACAGACACCATTGAAAAGGCTGTGGACCTCAACCTCGAGATAGCCCGGCAGGCCTTTGACAAGGCAGGAGAGCCCCTGCGCCTTGTACCGCACCTCGACCAGGAACCACTACCTCTAGTAACCGGCAACGAAGCCATTGCTCTGGGGGCGGTGCAGGCTGGGCTCGACATGTACATTGCCTACCCCATGACCCCTGCCTCCGGCATTCTCCATTACCTGGCAGCTCATGAGCAGGAACTGGCAGTGGTCACAGTGCACCCTGAAAGCGAAATCGGTGTTGCCCTCATGGCGCTCGGCGCGGCGTATGCCGGCGCCAGGACCATGGTGGGCACATCCGGCGGTGGATTTGCCCTGATGACAGAGGCTTTGAGTCTGGCCGGCCAGGGGGAATTCCCCATTGTCTTTGCAGAATGTCAGAGACCCGGCCCCAGCACCGGGGTCCCCACCTACAGCATGCAGGCTGATCTCTTCTTTGTCATTCATGCCGGCCACGGTGAGTTTGCCAGAGTAGTCCTGGCGCCGGGAGATGCAGAAGAAGCCTTTCATCTATCAGGCCTTGCCCTGAACCTTGCCTGGCAGTTCCAGATTCCCACGTTTATTCTCTCCGACAAACACCTGAGTGAGAGCATTTTCAGTTTTGCTGCTGACATAGACCAGGTCGAACCCTTTGAACCTCTTCTCTGGGATGGCCAGGGGGAATACAAACGTTACCGGCAGACCCCTGACGGCATCTCTCCCCTGGCATATCCAGGAAATCCAGGGGCGGTCGTCAAGGTGACTTCTTACGAACACGATGAATATGGCATAACCACTGAAGAGCCTGAGCAGATCGTCAGCATGCAGCAGAAGCGTTTGCGGAAAAAGGAGGCCCTGCTGAAGGAGCTGGCGCAACAGCAACAGGTAAAAACCTACGGCAATTCAGCCGCCGACACCGTCATCCTCTGCTGGGGTTCAACCAAGGGCAGTTGCGTGGAAGTGGCAGAAGAATTGGGATTGCGAGTGGTGCAGCCGCTGGTGCTGGAGCCTTTTCCCATTGAACCCTTGAAATCGTCTCTTGCAGGGGCTGAAAAAATCATTGCAGTAGAGCTCAACACTACCGGCCAGCTGGCGCAGCTGCTCAGGGCCCATGGTTTCAATATTGACCACCTGGTCCTGCGCTTCGATGGCCGCCCCTTTACGGTGGATCAGCTCGCAGAGAGAATAAGGGAGGTTCTTCAATGACGACAACCAGAGAGCTGGGAACATATGCAGTGAATACCTGGTGCCCTGGATGCGGTAATTTCGCCATCCTCACCGCTGTCAAGAAGGTCCTGGCTGAGCTTGCCCAGGAAGGCCTCGATCTTAGCAAGGTGGTCATGGCCTCGGGTATAGGCTGTCACGCCAAGATTGTCGATTATGTCAACGTGAACAGCTTCTACTCCATTCATGGCAGAGTGGCGCCAGCCATCAGCGGCATCAAACTCGCCAACCCGGCCCTGACCGTTATTGGTCATGCCGGTGATGGCGACGCTTATGGCGAGGGAATCGAGCACCTTATCTTTAGCGCTAAAAGGAACATTGATCTGACTTTTATTGTACACAACAACCGGGTCTATGGACTGACCACCGGCCAGTTCACACCCACCAGTCCCAGCGGCTTCAAAGGCCGTTCCACGCCTGGCGGCAGCGTTGAGGAGCCCTTGAATCCCATTGAACTCATGCTGTCAGCCGGCGCCACCTTTGTTGCCAGAGGGTACTCGGGCAGAATGAAGCATCTGCGGGCCATCCTCAAGGCCGCCATAAACCATACCGGCTTTGCCTTTGTCGATGTGCTGCAGCCCTGCTTCACCTTTTACAATACTTACGACTACTATAATGAACGGGTCTATGAACTGACAGAAGAACAACACAATCTGGCGGACAGGGAAGCTGCCTTTCGCAGAGCAAGAGAATGGGCCTATGATGAAGGTGAGCGCATTCCCCTCGGAATTTTTTTTCGCACCACCAGAGCAACATATGAACAGAGGCTTCTGGCTGGGAGACTGCCAGCTGACAGCAAACCAGGAGATGTCGGGCAGGTTTTGGCAAAACACGCCTGAACCTTCAGGCCGGGGACGGTTTTCCGAAAAAAGCCGCATGTGGCGGGGCGTACACTCCAGTGCGGATGGCCATGATAGAATGATGCGGCACCGAAGCGCTCACCGGGCATTTTTTTTCTTTGAAACAAAATTCATTTCGAGGCTACTAATATAGTAAAAGCAAAAAGTACCCCTTTTTCCCCTTTTCAAATCCTTTCTCGGTTACAGAGAAACTCCCTGGGCACGCCCCCCGCCCCTGGGAGTTTCTTTTTGTTTTTCTCTATCTCATCAAGAAGGTCACCTGTTGCAGGTAATTGAGAATGCACTCGCGACCCTGAAAAGAGGAGTATTCTATTTTCCTCTCAAAGGGTAATTATTTTCATAAAATGGTAAAGTTTTACATAAATGCGGCCATCAGACTGTATTGTTTTCTTGCCTATTTTCTAGCTAACCTCCCGTAAATAAAAGAATAATTGCAAAACATATTATCTTTTTATCTTGCGGCACTATTTTTGCTCTAAATCTGTGCGGTTAGAAAAATATCTCAAGTTCACAATAAGGAGGTTACGGGTGTGAGAAAGTTATTGTTAAGTACATTATTATTAATGGCCGTCTGCCTTGTCGCAACTGGCAGCGCTAATGCTACCTTCATTGTACCAAATGGCGGCTTTGAAGACGGAAATTTTACAGCCTGGGACGTGAGGGGAAAGCATGCCAATGTTGTTACCAAGGCAACTGCCTATGATGGCACTGAATATCTTCCCACAGAAGGCTCTTATTTTGCCAGTCTTACAGCTGACTCATTCATTCGGCAGGAAATCTCGTGGGAGAAAGGAGATGTCTTGAAGTTTTCCTGGGCATTCCTTGCTATGGATTTGCACAGGAAGTGGAGACGAAACGACAGAGCCATGCTGATAATTAAAGACAGCGAGAATAAAATACTCTACAAGCACAGGCTGGCTGACATTATACTTGTAGGTGACTATGGGGACACTGGCTGGCAAGATTTCACGTACCAATTCCCCGAAACTGGCAGCGGCAAGATTATTTTTCTCTCCAAGAACCACAAATGGGGCAAGCAATATAGATCAGTCCTCTTGCTCGACGACGTCCACGATCCTGTTCCTGAATCTGCGCCTGTACCAGAACCAACCACAATGCTCCTGGTTGGCACGGGCATGATCGGACTCGCAGGTTTGAGACGCCGACTGAACAGGTAGGCAAAGCATCGCCCGGTGATCAGGTTCTGAAACAATCAAACCAGTAGTGCGCTCAGCTCGGACTTCGCATTTCCGAGGCCATTCACACGTTCAGCATATATTTGCTTGATGAAGTCCGTATTTATTGCCACTGTTCCTGGCAATATTGGGCTGAACGTTATCGCATGAATTCACCCCTCAAGGGGGTGGAAGGCAAAGGCACCACTATGGCCCTGTCGACGAGGCCCAGTCAATCCTGACTGTCCAGAAAGTTAGCCTGGCAAGCCCCCGACAATTCACTGCCCCCCAAGGGCAGGGTGCTCCTCGCATGGTTGCAGTTTTCCAGGCCCAGCTGCATACCACAATCTGGGAAAATAAAATGGCTTTGGGTCAGGTGACAAACTCACTGAGGCGAAAGCGGTCCTGATTAACTATCCTAGAGAAAGCGATCTTTCATTCGCCGAAGGTATCGATCTTGTTCCGAGGCCAACTACAACTTCACAGGGCATAAAAGAGGCTGCTGTGGACCACTGCAAGGCTACCAGGAAATCAATGGCCTCCTGAGCCACAAGGGGCATTTGTTTGAGCATGGCAGTTGATCCTTGTCGACCACACAAAATATGTGTAAAGAAACTGACGCTGCTTGCAGCGCTGCCGACGCATCCTGGAGCTAAGCTCTCTGGGTTGATTTTGGTTTGACAGGCTCTGGATTCCATGTCAAAGTTAATTTTCAGGCCTGCGAGATCTTGCTGCAAGGTACTTTCAAAGACATTCTGGCAGGCTGACCTTTGCAGGAAAATACTGCTCACGAGGGCCAGAAAATATAACTTCTACAGACTCACAGTTTGCTGTCTAACGATTTGCCGACACAACAAGAAGATTTCTTATCTTAATATGCACTTCAGCGAATTGCGAAACACAGATCTTTTTGGCAGATTTTATCTGAAAACTGCCAACTCAAAGAAATATCTCGGCTACTATGAGGCTGTCGATGCTATCCGTTCTCTGGTTTACAGTGAACAATGGCTCCAGTGTGTTACAGGCTATTACATCAATGTGGCAGACGAAAACCAGGATGCCGTGCGCCTCAGCTACTTCACCCCGTCGCCGAAAATGGTTGACGAGGTAGTAAAACGTTTTGTTGCCTCTCACGGCCTGCAAATGGTCCGCCGGCCCGTACCAGCCCGAGCTGTTGTGGTCTCCAAAGCATACGGCGGCGAAGAACTGAGGTTCCGCAAGTATCTGGCCACTTACAGCCCTATTGGGCTGGATATAATGGCAGCGGACCTGCTGAACGCCCGCTGTCTGTTCGCCACCTTCCGCTGGCAGGTGATGCGAGCTAGAAAGCCCTACAAGCCCCATTTCCTGCGTACCTTCAAGAATCAGAGTATGTTCTATAACTCCCTGGCACCAGCAGAAAAAGAGCAGTTCTGGCTAGATCTGGCAAACTGGCCCAACCCCCCACAGGTAGACTGGGCCCATATGTTTGTCAACATGGTCCTCGCCGCCGACTGGAATACTCGCGAGGAGTGGCCGAAATTCTTCCAGCCGCAGCCGCCCCTGACAACAGCTGAGATAAATAAGAAAGTAAAAGAGCAGGGTTTCCAGATACCGCCAGGCTGGCATCCATGAAACGACCGGCCAAGTCACTTCGAGAGCACACCCTCAATTCGCCACTTTCAAAACAATTCCTTTTCAATGGCCAAATGTGAGACAATAGCTATGTAACAGTAATTGCCTCGGTGGTTTCCAGCCTGAATGCTGGGGGCTCTGCAAAAAACTGGGCCAGCCAATAGTCTGGCACAAACGGTCCTTTGGCAAACCAGGGGTTCTGCTCTCGAACTGTTTTCGCCCAGCGGGCTGCTGCACCGCCCAGGCGCTATCCTGTGGAGGATGTTCATGCTGACCATGCAGTTTGATCGCCGGATTCTTGCTACCCTGCCCTTCCCTGACGACGAAACAGTCAAGAGAATCGGCCACATTCTCTCCAGCATAGTCGAAGCAAGGGTGATGCCCTACTTCAAGAAAAGGAGGGGTACGGATTCCATTGTCATCGCCAGGCTCCTGGATCGTCTGACCATTCGTCGCTTCGAGGACGAACAGGGACGGGTGCAGCTGGTCAGCATGATCTTCAAAGAAAACGCCAATTGGCAACTGGCAATTCACGAGAGCATTTTCGACTATCTTGCCTTTGTCATTCCCAGTGACCCTGAGGCAAGGCTCGGGGATGGTACACTGGAAGAACGCAAGATGCTTGCCTTTGTGGAGTTTGTACTGCGTCACGACATCGAGCATATGCTCTATCCAGACCACGGTGAAAAAGAGATCGTCCATGCAGATATGGATTTTGCTATGGCTCGACGCTCAACTGATCCCACCTTCTACAACATGCTGCGCCAGGCCCTGGCAGACGAAATGAACGGCATAGAGGGTGAATTCTATCTTTCCCTCCTGGACAGAGGAGAACGACAGCAGTCACCAGATGCTGCCATAAGCCGCATCCTGGATGAACTGATCAAGAGCGTCAGCGACCTGCCTGCTTCTCTATTTCAGAAAATCTATTCGCGTCTTGACCGAGAAGTCGGAGCCAAGGTGCTCGGTGAATGTTACAGAAGAAGCCGAGACACCTCTTTCTCTCTTGGAACCAGGTCTTCTTTCCTCCACAAAATCGTGGCAATTTTCCCTCCGCTAGCTCACAAGGACAAGGAACAGGCTCGAGATCTTTTCAACACCTTCAAAGAGCGCTGGGGCATGGTGTCTATCTTTCAGGAGCTCGGTCTGCCCGAGAAGAGTCTCGAGGAAAAGAGGACTGATGAGCTATTCGAGCTTTTCCTGTCAGCTGCAGCTGCAGTGCATGACGAGAAACAATTCTTCCCAGAGGCGGTTGAGGGGGATGTTAGAAAACCTGCCAAAACAATGATTGAAGCCCCCAAACAAAAGAGCCTCAAGGATCGTATCGAGGAGGCAAAGGAAAACCCCAGATTTCCGCCACAAGTACTTGCGCTCATAGAAAAAAACAAACTCAATGCAGTAGGACACAGTGGGGCAAAGTATAGCGAACTCATTGAAACCTTGCTGGCCGTGCCCTGGGGCAAGATACACAAGATTGAAGTCTCGCCGGAGCAGTTCGAGAAAGGCCTCAATGAAAGCCACTATGGCCTCAAGCGCCCCAAAGAGATTGTCTGCGATTTTTTCACCAATCTCATCTGGCGCTATCGCTCATTCCGGCAGAGCGAAGTCCAATCATGGCACCGCATGGGAAGCGCCTTCCTCTTTGTGGGCCCCCCTGGTGTGGGCAAGACCTCCCTGGCCATCTCCATAGCTCAGAACCTGGGCATCCCCTACCACAAGTTCTCATTGGGAGGCATGCGCGACGAGGCCGACCTCAGGGGGCACGGCTTCACCTACGAGGGCTCCAAGCCGGGCGCCATTGTTCAGGGATTGATAAAAATGGGGGCAATGAATGGCATGTTCATTCTGGATGAGGCTGACAAGACCGAAAAATTCGCTATTGCCACCCTGCTGGAAATACTGGACCCTGAACAGAACCATCTCTTTCACGACAAGTACACCCAGACTACCGTGGACATAGATATTTCCAACTGCCACTTCATTCTCACCGCCAACACCCTGGAAACGGTGCCAGCTCCGGTGGCAGATCGCTGCGAGGTAGTCTTTCTCAATCGCTACGGTGTGGAAGAGAAGGTCGCCATTGCCAGACAGTTCTTGATCCAGCGGATTCGCTCCAAGCACAAGATCTCCGAGGCTGAAATTTATTTCGCCAAGGAGCAGGAACAAGAGCTGCTCAAGTATCTCATCAAGAACTACACTTACGAAGCGGGAGTCAGACAGCTGGAAAGGACAATCCGCACCCTGTTCCTCCGGTTGCAGCGCAAGGAAATTCTCGCCGGAGGCAAAAAGAGCGTCCAGATTACCCGGCAGAAAATCAAGGCTCTCCTGGAGGAACCGCTGCGGCCCAGACAGATAAACGATGAGGATCGCATTGGCGAGGTGCTGGCCCTGGGTGTGAATCTGGAGAGAGGTGTTGGCACCATCATTCCAATTCAGGCAACTCCCATTCGGGCAGCCTCTGAGCAGGGACAGCAGTGGCGAGGGCCTTTGAGCCTGGTGCATGCTACTGGCAACATTGAAAAGGTCATGGACGAAAGCCGCAAAGTAGCAACCACTGGGATCTTGAGTCGTGCCGAGGAGCTGGGCATCGATATTGGCCACTTGAAGGAGCCGATCCACCTTCACTTCATGGGAGGCTCTACACCTAAAGACGGGCCTTCGGCTGGGAGCGCCATTGCCCTCGCCCTCTCCTCTCTGCTTGCTGGCAAAAAGATCCGCCGCGATGTGGCCGTGACAGGTGAAATAGACACCCAGGGAAGGATCACTGCCGTGGGTGGCCTGGATGTCAAACTGGAGACAGCCTGTGATGCAGGCTGCAAAACAGTAATCATACCCAGGGAAAATCTCCATGGCGCAGGTGGGTTGGAGCAGCTGCCAGACCCTCTCAAAGAGGAACTCCACATTCTCTCCTACCAGGAATGGCAGACTGCCCACCAGCCTTTTGATTATGCCAGGCATGTGCTCCAGGTGGTGGGTGTCGACCACATTGTGCAGGCGGCAGACATAGCCCTGATCGATGATAAGCAAATAGAGGCTCTACAGGCCGACTTCATAGCTCAGGCAGAGACGTACGCCGGTCATTTGCCTGCCCCACCCTCGGCTGGGGCATGTTCGGCAGTCATAATTCAGTTCAAGTCAATGGCTGAACTCAATACAGA
>JAFDGZ010000109.1 GCA_019309045.1 Deltaproteobacteria bacterium
AGAAATTCTTGAATTTTCTTCTTGCTACTCTCTATCGACTCATAGAGTGCGCCGAGGTCGTTGCCGGCCTCGGTGAAGGCAATGGGCCAGATTACTATATCTGCCGGCAGTTCCCGCTCAGCCAATCCCTTGACAGTGACGGAACGTTCATATTCCTTGATCTTGATAGCGGCATTGCCAAGCAGATAGCCCAGGGCAGCCAATCCCAGGAAAATGGCGGCACCCAGGATCAGGGCGTTCACCCTGTTTCCTTGATTCATTCCTTACTCCAGATTGCTTGCAGGCACTCGGCTGTGCAACTGCGTATCATACTCAAGCAGGCGAGGTCACAGGCTACCCCCTGATTTTCCCTTGCGGGTATCGTGCAGGCTATCCTCCTTTGCTGCACCATTTCTCTTGGAACCAATCAGGGCAGAAGCCTTTGCTATCATTACGTTCAGCATGGTGTCGTTTGCCAGCGACATGCCAATGGTGCCGATCAGGCTCAGATTTCTGATGGTCTCATCAACCGTGGGTCCAACGAAACCTTCTGTCTGCGTAATGCCGTAATTGTTCAGCGCCATGTGGGCGGCGCGTATTGCCGAATTTGTCGAACTTGCCACTTTCAGGGCGCAGCCCTCCTTGGCCCCATCGCAAAGCATGCCCCCCAGGTCGCTGATGAGATTGTTTGCCGCCAGGGTGATTCTGGCCATGTCTTTGCCGGCCCGTTGATAGACCATGGCCACAGCAGCACCCACGCCGCCGCCAATCGAGCAGCCGCACAGCGGTGAGAGCTCGCCGGTAAAGCACTTGATGTAGCTGTTCATCAAGTGCGACAGGGCAATGCTGCGCACAATAACATCTTCTGCCACCCCGTAGTGTCTGCCGATCAGATACGGAACCAGGATCGCCACAATCCCCTGATTTCCACTGCCGCCGCTGGCCATAACAGGCAGGTTGAGTCCAGCCATGCGAGCGTCCACGGCAGAGGCAGCCATTACCTCGCAGGAAGAGAATATGTTGTCCTCCCGGAGCTTCTTGGCAACCAGTTCAGAGATATAGTAGCCAACCCTGTGCAGCGAATACCCTTCCTGCCAGACCTGCAGATTCATGTCGATGCCGCGCTGGATGTAGTCGTAGTCCTGCTGGTCTATCTCCTCCACAAGGTCAACGAGCTCGGCTGTGCTGGTGTTTTTCAAGGCGGTTCGCAAGTCATCGTCGCTGGTCTGCTCCGCCGCCTCATCTGACCGAAAAAGTTCCCGGCCGTTGCGCTCCAATCTGACCAGGTTGGTGTGCGAGCCCTCGATAACCGCCCGGGCCGTGTTCTTGCCGCTGCGCAGCAGCACATCGATATAGAGGTGCCTTTTGGACTTATCACAGCTTATCTTTGCCCTGTCCGCTCTGATAAGGGCTTTCGCCCTCCCGAGCAGCTCTTCGCTGACGCAATTCATTATCTCCATCTTCAACTGCGGTCGCCTGATCAGAGCGCCCAGTACGCCGGCAATCAGGTTGCCCCTTTCGCCGCCGGTATTTGGAATGGCAACGGCAAAGCCGTTCTTGTAGACGCCTGGGTCGACGGATATGTGGATTTCGCCTATCTCACCGCCGAGCTCCTTGCCCGCAAGGCTGGCCGCGTAGGCTACAGCAATCGGCTCTGTGCAACCGAGTGCTGGAAACACATCGCGCTCGAGTACTTCCCTGAGAAGGTTCAATTGCTCTCTCCCCCAGAGCAGCTACAGCCTGGCGCACCACTACAATAGACGACCACACCAAAACAGCCGGACTCGCTTTGCATAACAAATCCGGACCCAGAAAGAAAGCGCTAAATGATTTTCAGCACTGCCAGGCCGGAAAAAGGTTGACCTGTGTCTAGCAGCGCTCCCAGATCATGGCAGGTGCGGCCTGTCGAAAAAGGCTGTCACTACCTGCAGGCAGCCGCTCCTTGCGGCCCACTACCAGCAAACCGCCGGGCAGCAGGGCTCGGTGGAACTTGCCTGTCATCTCCAATTGTAGAGAATCGGTAAAATAGGTGTACACCAGGTTGCGGCAGAAGATGACATGCTGGCCCTCGAGGGGATCATCCCACAGTAGATTGTGCACTTTCCAGGAAATCTCCTGCCACAAATCTTCTTGAAGTATGTAGGAGCCCTGCGCAAATCTGAAATATTTCTCTCGCAGCTCCCTGGGCAGCTCTCTCAAAGAGCTCGGTGCATACCTGCCTGCTCTGGCCCTTGCCAGACAGCGCTCGTCAATTTCGCTTGCCACAATGAGCACTCTGCGGCTGCAATGTCTGAAGTGTTCCCGCCACAACATCAGCAGGCTGTAAGGTTCTTCACCACAGGCGCAGCCCGCCGACCACAACCGCAGGGGTTCTCCAGGCGGCAGCTGCTCGAGCAACGTGGGCAGCCACTTGTCTCTCAGGGCCCCGAAAAGATCGCGGTTGCGCCAGAAGCGGGAGATGGTCACCGTCAATTTCCCGGTCAAGCGGCGCTGCTCCTGGAGATGGGTGAGCAGATAGTGCTGATATGGCGCCAGGCCTGTAAAACCGGCCAGGCGCATCTGCTCCATAACGCGCCGTTTCACGTTACTGCTGCGAAACCGCCGCCAGCGAAGCCCCAGGTAGGGCAAAGTGGTTTTTACAAAGTCCCTGTACTCCATGAGGCAATCCAAGGGCCCTGGCATTCAGCCATTCTATCAGCTAATATTGTCTATTGAGGTGCATCTCATAGACCACAGTAAATCTTCGCCAGGGGGAAGCGCCATGATAGATTCTTACAGCTTCGGCAGAATGATCGTCAAAGGCGAAACCCACAACCACGACCTCAAGATAATAGGTAATCAAACAATCGGCAACTGGTGGCGGCAGCGGGGCCATGCCCTCCTGCCCCAGGACATTGCCGACATTCTCGACTCGCAGGTGGACATCATCGTAATAGGCATGGGAGAGCCGGGCCACATGCAGGTAACTGACGAGGCAGCCAGGGCAATTGCAGCCAGAGGAATGGAGTTCATTGCTCTGCCCACCAGGGAAGCGGTGGCAAGATTCAACAGCCTCAAGGCTGCTGGCAAGAAGGTGGCTGGCGCCTTTCATCTCACCTGCTAGATCACCATGGCATGGCTTCAAGTCGGCGGTAGATACCTGTTCGCCAACCCTGCCGCAAGATTATTAACCCTTGTTTTTGGGGCTCTTCATATGCTAAATATACATCTTCTGAAGGCTTGCCACATCAAAGAGTAGTTGACAGGTTCCGTTTTATTTTTGCATCTGTATGGTTCGGCAGTTTTTGCTGTAGTGCCCATGGGATGCAGGCATTGGTTCCGGCCAATACCTGCAGGTAGATTGCACCCGGAGATGGTTGAATCGGCCCAATATCGCTTCTAGAGTTGGACCAGTAGATCCATCTCGGAAGGTGCTGGGATTCCGTAGGCGAGTGCATACGGAGTTTTCTGGATTACGACTTAGCACAAGGAGATAGTTATGAAAGGACTCGTGAGAACTGCTCTGATTGGTTTAATTGCTCTTGGCCTGGTCGCTTCCCTGGAGTTGCCTGCCAATGCGGCAGCTACTAAAGTCATCAAGCTGGGATGCGCCATATCATTTACAGGCGGCAAAAGCAGATCAGGAAAACTTTACCGCGATGCTTATGATATGGCCGTAGAACAGGTGAACAAGAAGGGCGGCGTCAAGGTCGGCAGCGACACCTACATGTTCAAAATTGTCTACTACGACGACAAGAGTGACCCCACCGAAAGTTCTCGCCTGGTAGAAAAGCTCATAACCCAGGACAAGGTCAACTTCCTTCTCGGCCCTTACTCCAGCGGCATCACCATACCCGACAGCCTGGTGGCTCAACGCTACGAGATCCCCATGATAGAAGGCGGCGGAGCCTCCGGCAAGATATTCAGCCGCGGCAACAAGTATATATTCGGCACCCTGCCCCCTGCGGGACAGTACTTCAAGTCAACCCTCGAGATGCTGAAAACCTTTACTCCGGCTCCAAAAACGGTAGCCATCCTCTATTCTGATGACAAGTTTGACCTCAGTGTGGCCAAGGGCACCAAGGCCCTGGCTGAACAGATGGGTATGAAAGTGGTCCTTTACGAAAAATATGCCGAAGGAGCCACTGACTTCAATTCCATCCTGACCAAGCTCAAGGCTATGAAAGCAGATGTTATGCTGGTGGCGGGTCATACGGAGGAATCTCTCAATGTCACCCAGCAGGCCAAAGAACTGAATGTATGCCCAAAGCTGATCAGCATGACCGTGGGGCCCTCGGAGGCTGACTTCCGCAAATCACTGGGCAAAGATGCCGAGTATATCTTCGGTGTGGCCAGCTGGTCGACTCAAATGAATTTCAAAGGATATCTCTTCAAAGATACCCAGGAATTCGTAAAGCTTTTCAAGGCAAAATTCGGCTATGACCCCGACTACCACAATGCCAGTGGCATTGCCGACGTAGCCGTGTTCAAGGATGCCATCGAGCGTGCCGGCAGCCTCAATCCTGAAAAGGTGCGCGACGCCATCGCTGCCACTTCCCTGGCTACCATCTATGGCCATGTCGAATTCAATCCCAATGGGCAGATCAAAGGCACCAGCGTGGTATTGCAGATTCAAGGCGGCAAGATTTATCAAGTCTATCCCGAAGGGACCAAGAAGCCGCGCTATCCTTTCCCATGTTGGAAGGAAAGATAATGACAGCGGCTAGTCATCCCTTCCGGCACCACGCCGTGAAACGCAAGGCACGACTGAGACGGCATGCAGGATGGCTATGCCTCTTGTCGTCCACAGTTAGATCATCCTGATCCCAGAGAGGAGGAAGCCAACTTCCTCCTCTTTTTTACTAAAATTGCTTTTATTGGGACTGCTGCATGCTACTCCAGATTATTGTAAACGGCATTCTCAAAGGCGGACTCTATGCCTTGATGGCTATTGGCATGGCTCTTATATGGGGAGTCATGGACATCATCAATATCGCCCATGGCTCTTTCATTATGCTGGGAGCATTCACCACCTACTGGTGCTTCTCTCTGCTCGGCATTGACCCGTTTTTGAGTCTTATCGCATCAATGCTGGTCCTTTTCCTTCTGGGCTACCTGGTGCAAAAATACCTTATTAACTTCGTAATCAGAGCCAGTGCTTTTATTACCCTCATTCTGGCTTTTGGCATCGAGATTTTTATCAACAACCTGGCTCTGGTGGCCTGGACCGCTGATGTGCGCAAAGTGAAGGTGTCGTATGGCGCCGCCAATTTTTCATTCGGCAGCTATCTGACTATCCCAACTGTCAGACTGCTGGCCTTCCTTCTGGTCATAATAATCAGCATCGTTCTATTTGTTATCCTCAATCGCACCAATCTGGGCAGATCCATAAGAGCTACCTCTCAAGATCTCGAGGCGGCTCGACTTGTAGGGGTTGATGTGGCGCGCACCTATGCTGTGACCTTCGGCATCGGTGTGGCCGCCGCTGGTGCGGCTGGCACGCTCTGGTCGATTCTCTTCCCCATCAGCCCGATGATGGGGGGAATACTGACGCTAAAGTCTTTTGTGGTTGTGATCATCGGCGGTCTCGGCAGCATGATGGGGCCTCTGATTGGCGGCCTCACCCTGGGAGTAACCGAGGCTCTCGGCACAAACTGGTTCGGCTCCACTTATGAAAACCTCATAAGCTTTACCATCCTGGTCCTCGTTCTCATAATAAGGCCCAGAGGCATACTCGGAGGCACTGATTAGGCATGAGAAACCATCTGTTGAGAAACTACCTGCTGTGCGGGGTCGCTTTACTGGCTCTGACACTCGTGCCGCTGTTCTGCAACAATTTCATTATCAGATTCGCAACTGACATTCTGATGTTCGCCATCATGGCAAGCGCCTGGAATCTTATCGGCGGCTACACCGGCTATGCCTCGTTTGGCAACGTGGTCTTTTTTGGCATCGGCGCCTATGTCACTGCAGTATTGATGGAAAAGGCAGGACTCAATTTTTTTATTGCTTTTTTGTCAGCAGGTATGGGGGCCGCCCTCTTTGCCATCCTCATTGGTCTGCCAGTTCTGCGACTCCGGGGCCATTATTTTGCCATTGCCACCCTGGGTGTTGCTGAAGCCATGAAAGCTCTGGTGCAAAACCTTGAAATAACCGAGGGAAACTCGGGCATCTACCTGCCCATGATGGATCTGGCTGTCAGAAAGCAATATTATTTTTTCTTTTACATGATGCTCGGCACCCTGGTTCTCACCCTGATCGTCACTTATATTTTGCTCAATGCCAAGCTGGGCTACTCTCTGATTGCTATTCGCGAGGATGAGGATGCAGCCAATTCCGTGGGCATCAACACCACCTATGCCAAGACCATGGCCTTTGCTCTCAGCGGCCTCTTCACCGGCTTCTGCGGCAGTATCTATGCCTATCAACAGGCATTCATCAAACCGGGGCCTGCTTTTACGGTGCACACTACCGTAAAGATGATCGTCATGGCCGTCTTTGGCGGCATGGGCAAGCTGTTCGGCCCCCTGCTGGGAGCCTTTAGCATTGAAATCATCTCCGAGTTCTTGTCCAATTATTTCCTCCTGGCCCACACCCTTTTCTTTGGCGTTGTGGTGATTCTGGCCATCGTTTTTACACCCAAGGGTATTATTGACATGATAATCCAGAAGAGATTCGGGCTCGCTTACTTTCTGGAAAATATCCGCGAACACCGGGTATAAAAAAGGTCTACCGCATGAACATTCTGGAAGGCAAGGGAATCAGCAAGAAATTTGCAGGGCTTCTGGCAGTGCGCCAGGTGGACTTTTCCTTGCAGCAGGGAGAAATTCTGGGTCTCATCGGCCCCAATGGCGCTGGCAAGACCACCCTGGTAAACGTCATTGCCGGCGTGTACAAACCCTCGGAAGGAGAAGTCTACTTCAAGGGCAAAAAAATATCGGGTATGAAACCCTACCAGATTGGCCGCCTGGGCGTGGCGCGCACCTTTCAAATCGTCAAACCATTCCCGGGCATGACGGTAAAAGAGAATGCCTCTGTGGGTGCCATGTTCGGCGCCCAGGGCAAACGCTGGTCAGCGAAAGAGGCTATAGAGAAAGCCCAGGAAATTCTGGAATTTGTTGGCCTGGGGGACCAGATGAACCAGCGGGCAGACCAGCTCAATGTGGCCTCCAGAAAAAGGCTGGAGATGGCCAAAGCTCTGGCCATGAGCCCCGAGGTGGTCCTCTTCGATGAAGTCATGGCAGGGCTTAACTTCAGCGAGATCGACCAATCCGTGGAATTGATCAAGAAAATCAGAGACAGGGGCGTGACAATTCTCATAATCGAGCACGTGATGCGAGCCATCAAAAATGTCTGTGATCGCATTTTTGTCCTGCATCATGGCGAAAAGATCGCTGACGGCTCACCGGAAACTGTCCTCAATGACGAAGAGGTGATCAAGGCCTACCTTGGCAAGAGATTCAAGGAACTGACCCGGTAGGAGGAACCACTTTGCTGCTCGAAATCAACAACCTCGACGTTGGCTATGGCGACGTACAAGTCCTCTGGGATGTGAGCATCCAGGTTGACAGGGGGCAGATCGTTGCCCTGGTTGGCTCCAACGGCGCAGGCAAATCAACCCTGCTCAAGACCATATCCGGCTTGCTGCGGCCCTACCGGGGCTCCATACGCTTTCAAGACCAGGAGATAACCATTCTACCATCCAAGGAAATCGTCAAGAGAGGCATCATTCAGGTGCCAGAAGGCCGCAGGCTCTTTCCGCAAATGAGTGTGGAGGAAAACCTCATCATGGGAGCATTCCGGCGGCAGGAATCCAAAAACGTGAACAAGGAACTGGACAAGATCTACACCATCTTTCCGCGTCTGAAGGAGCGCAGGCGGCAGAAAGCCGGCAGCCTGTCCGGGGGAGAGCAGCAGATGTGCGCCATCGGCCGGGGACTGATGGGCAATCCAGAACTGCTTCTCATCGACGAGATGTCCCTCGGCCTGGCCCCGCTCATTGTTGACAACCTCATTGACATCACCAAGGAAATAAACAGCAGGGGCACAGCAATTCTGCTGGTGGAGCAGGACGTCCAGCTGGCACTCGACAACTCTCACTACGGCTATGTTCTGGCTACTGGCAGAGTGGCCATGCAGGGACCTTCACAGGAGCTGCTGCAGAAAAAGGAAATCAAGGAAGTATATCTGGGGCTGTAGTCGGAAGTGAACTTCTTCGAGGTCAAAAAGATCAGCAAGCGCTTCGGCGGCCTGCTGGCAGT
>JAFDGZ010000110.1 GCA_019309045.1 Deltaproteobacteria bacterium
TATGCTGGTGACCGAAGCCTCCACCTCTCTGCCCAGATATCTGCTGGCATTTTCAACCACTACCATGGTGCCGTCATCGAGATAGGCCACACCCTGACCCTGCTCTTTGCCCTCGCGCATAATCTGGAGATGGAGGACTTCGCCCGGCAGCACCATAGGCTTGAGCGCATTTGCCAATTCATTGATGTTGAGCACGGTCACACCCTGGAGTTGGGCCACCTTGTTCAAGTTGAAGTCATTGGTGACGATCTTGGCATTCATCTCCTGGGCAAGCGCCACCAGCTTGGCATCCACCTTCTGCACCCTCTGGAAGTCCTGGTCAACAATTTTGACCTCCACAAAATCATCCTTCTGCATCCGGTTCAGTATGTCCAGACCTCTGCGGCCGCGGGCCCTTTTCAGGTTGTCAGCCGAGTCGGCAATCTGCTGGAGTTCTTCCAGAACGAACTGCGGTACTATGAGAGGTCCCTCCACGAAACCAGTCGCACAGATATCGGCAATCCTCCCATCTATGATAACACTGGTATCCAGGATTTTGGCACCACCTTTTTTTGCCGTCCCCTTGGAGAGAAAACTCCAACTCGGCCATTTGAATTCCTCCACCTTTTTGCCGCCCAGAACGAGGCCTATGTAGCCAAAGACACAACTCAGGATGACTGAGATAGAAATGCGGATGGCACTGTTCTGCAAACCGCTGAAAGCGTATCCCAGCAATTGAGCAATCACCAGGCCGAGAAAAAGCCCGAGCGTGCTTCCGAATATGACTTTGAGGGGCACCCTCTTAATAATTCTCTCTATAAATAATGCCAATAATGCGAAGATGAAGCCGACAAGTGCCCCCAACAATTTTCCCCAAGTGCCAAGGGCTTCCAGCGCTGGAAGCTGGGCCGCGAGCAAGTAGCCGCTGACGGAGCACACCGCTACCAACAGCAAGCGAAGTACTGTTCGTGCCACATTCACGCTATGATCACCTCCTTTCACTGTGGATTTTCACTCAGAATATACCAAGACGAATGATGCCCTATGTCCTCCGGAAAGTCTCACATCAGGATAGTCAATCTCCAAAAATCTCCAAAATATCTTTTTCTACCTGCCGTTCGTCTGCTTGCTTGGCTATGGATATTTCCTTCACCAGCAGACTGCGAGCCGTATCCAGCATTTTTCTTTCTCCAAAGGAAAGTTCTTTATCTTCGCGCAGCATGCAGAGATCTCGCATGACCTCTGCCAGGTCAAAAAGTGAGCCGGTCTTTATTTTGTCCATATACTCCCGATATCGTCGGTTCCACGTCTGATTATCAATGGTAACTTCCTTTTCTTTCAGTATTTCAAATACCTTGGGAACCTCTCCGACGTCTATGACCTGACGCAAGCCCACACTGTCCACATTATTGACCGGTATCATGATGATCATGTCATTTTCGAGAATCCTGAGGATATAAAAATCCTGTCGTGTTCCAGAAATAGTCTTGCTTTCGATCGCTTCCACAATTCCAACCCCGTGTGCCGGATACACGGCGAGGTCACCAACCTTAAACATTTTGTCCTTCTCCTAACATTGCTGATTTCGCCAATGCGTCGAAGTAAACCTGTTCCTGCTAGGCTTGCCCACCAGCTGTGCCGCTATCTCACTCTTCGCTGCTCGTCAAACAAAAGGAATGCTTCATCCTTTGCCCCATCGGCCAAAGAGCTTTGCCACTTTGTCATCGGCCCCCACTAGACAGACCCATGTCAACGTAGGTAGCGAGTCTCAAAACTACAGCCATGTAAACCATCACACCCAAGCCGGACTGCAGCCATACCACCTGGCTCCAGACAATATCAGGGCAGCTTGCAGCAGGCCTCCCTTGCCCCCGAGCTTATTTTGCAGAGCATAGTTTCCGATGAGTAGTAACGAGGAGTCCTTCGAAACAGTATCCATGGAAGACCACAGGGACGGTCCTGGCCCTGCTCGCAGTCGCGCCCGGACGTGCTCAATAAAGTACCTAGATATAGCGGCTGCCTTAGCAACTGACCATTTAAACTATGCTCGGCAAATATCCTCCCCTTTATCGAAGCTCCCACCTCTGGACGAGAATGGAGAAGGGGACAGCTTGCTTCCGAGGTTCATTGACAAGGTCATCTTGTTAACCTGCCTTGCCAGAACCAACTTGTCCGGCAGCCTCTACAACCCAAAATAATAAAGAAGTATAACACGTTCACTTCACCCTTGAAAGGCAATTCTCTCCAGACAATCTCAACTGGAGCCTCCGAGACAACAAGTCAAGCTAGCTGCCTCCCAGAAAAACGCTTTTTCGTGGGAATCTGTCTACTCTCTCGTCTGATTGTTCCATGAATTGTTCCGAGGCATGATTCAAAAGACCATCAGGCCTGTCACATATCCTCTGAAAACAAAAAGGGTGGCCCTTTGGAAAGCCACCCTCCATCGTGCTTTATTAATCGGCAAACTGGCAGTTCACCCTATTTGATATTGTGCAGCAATACCAACACCGGTGCACTTACCAGGGAAACCACCGATACCAACTTGATCAAGATATTCATGGTGGGACCTGAGGTGTCTTTGAAGGGATCACCCACAGTATCGCCCACCACAGCGGCCTTGTGATTCTCTGAACCCTTGCCACCAAAATGGCCAGCCTCGATGTACTTCTTGGCGTTGTCCCAGGCGCCGCCGCCATTGGCCATAAACAGGGCGAGACATACACCGGTTGCTGTACAGCCGACCAGCACACCACCCAGCGCGGTGGGGCCAATAATCATGCCTACAGCCAGAGGCGTACAAACACCTATCAGGCCGGGTAGCATCATCCGCTTGAGAGCGCCTTTTGTGGCAATGTCCACACATATCGCCGGCTCTGGCTTGGCCTCGCCTTCCATCAAACCTGGAATTTCCCTAAACTGTCGGCGAATCTCTTCAACCATGTCGAAGGCAGCCGAACCAACCGCAGTCATTGTCAGGGCCGCCACCATAAAAGGCACAATAGCGCCAATCAATACCCCGATAAAGACGATAGGATCCGTGATGTCGATCTCATCCAATCCAACCGCCTGGGTGTAAGCCACGAACAGGGAGACTGCCGTGAGTGCCGCAGCACCAATGGCAAAGCCTTTGCCGATGGCCGCAGTGGTATTGCCCAGGGCATCCAGGGTGTCGGTGATTTTCCTTGTCTCCGGTCCCAGTCCGGACATCTCGGAGATGCCGCCGGCATTGTCGGCAATGGGGCCATAGGCGTCCACAGTCATAGTGGCACCCACCGTGGACAACATGCCGACAGCAGAGATGCCGATGCCATAGACACCCCCGGTCTTATAAGCGATGTAGGTGGCCAGGCAGATGCCGAGAACCGGCAGAGCCGTACTTTCCATGCCCACAGCGAGACCGGAAATAATCACCGTAGCCGGACCTGTTTCTGACTGCGCAGCAATTTTCTTCACCGGCCCCATGGAAGTGTAGTACTCTGCAAGCAGCCCTATAAGGATGCCGCAGAAAAGTCCTGAAATCACAGACCAGAACACACCTAAGGGCAGTCCAAGGGTCTTGATAATGTAGTACGTGAGAGCAATCAGAATTGCGGCCGCCACAAACGTTGTATAGCGCAGAGCCGCCTGAGGTGAAAAGTTCTGCATAACTTTGATGGACATGACGCCGAAAAAGGAGGCTATCAAGCCGCCCATAACCACCAGCAGGGGGCAGACCATGTAGGCGGAACGCAACTGCTCACTTTCCGCCGGCATCACCATGGTAGCGGCAATAGCAATGGTGGCCACAATAGCGCCCACATAGGACTCGAAAATATCGGCGCCCATGCCGGCGATATCGCCCACGTTGTCTCCCACATTATCGGCGATAACACCCGGGTTGCGCGGATCGTCTTCAGGAATGCCGGCCTCGACCTTACCCACCAGGTCGGCGCCAACGTCAGCAGCCTTGGTGTAGATACCGCCGCCCATACGGGCAAACAGAGCAATAGAGCTGGCCCCCATGGCGAAGCCGTTGATGATGCTGGCGGTTGCCGGGTCGTGACCGACAAAATAGTACCAGATCCCCACACCGAGCAACCCCAGACTGGCCACCGCCACGCCCATTACGGCGCCGCCGAAGTAGGAGACGTTGAGTGCCTTGGCCATGCCGAAATCATTGGCTGCAGCCGCTGTACGCGAATTGGCGCGGGTAGCTGCAGTCATTCCAGAATAGCCTGCGATACCGGAGCAAAAGGCGCCCGTCAAAAAGGCCACTGCAGTTTGCCAGTTGATACCGAACCACAGGAGTCCAAACACAACGGCAATGAAAATCAGCAGAATGGTATATTCCCTTCTCAGGAAAGTCATGGCACCCTCATGGATCATATCCTCGAGTTCCTGCATGGTTTCATTGCCCCTCGGGAAAGACTTCACATAGCGGAACAAAATAAAGGCGAATATCGCCCCTGCAACACCAAAATAAGGCGCATAGTTTACCCAGTTTTCCATACCAGCTTCCTCCCCATACTTTGTGCGATTTTTAACGAATACCCAGCTAAAAAAAACAATTTACCGAGAGGGGGCGCGACCGGCGTTAACTGCTGTCATGGCCTTTGCAAGGCCGTCCTCGATAATGGCCTCCACAGCAGCAGCTGCTGCAGCGATACTTTCAGCCGCTTTATGCCTTTCATCAGCATACCAGGGGCTCAGTACGTATTCTTCCACTTCCTCATTGTACCGCGGCCTGCCAATGCCTACCTTCAACCTGGCATAACGGCTGGTTCCCAGAGCATCGTGAATTGATTGGACTCCCCGATGTCCGGCGGCACCACCGCCCGCCACAATCTTGAGCCGCCCCAGTTCGAGATCCAGATCGTCATGTATAACGAGCATGCTCTCAGGGGCAACCTCGAAGTAGCTCATCAGAGCCTTCACTGCTTCACCGCTACGGTTCATGTACGTTTGCGGCTTGGCAAGAACCACTCGCCCAGCAGCGATTGTACCTTTTCCCCAGAGGCTCATGAACCCTTTGCGTCTGACCTTGATACCATGACCAGCTGCCACCCTATCCAGTATCATAAAACCAAGGTTATGCCGGGTGTGCTGGTAGGTCTTGCCGGGATTTCCTAGTCCCACTATCAACCGCACTGGTCAGCTCCACGGCTTCTCTTCCGGCCATCTCCAGGGTTACTCTCCCCCCTCTTCCTCAGTTTCGCTTGCCGCCTCTTTCACCTCCTCTCCCTCTTCAACTTCTGCTACCTCTTCCGGTTCTTCTTCAACTCTTGCAGGCGCCGCCACTGTGACGACAGTCAACTGTTCCTCCTCCAGGAGCTCCACTCCCTCGGGTGGATCCAGATCGGACACATGTAGAGAATCACCTATATTTAAATGAGTGACATCGAGCTCCAGTGACTCAGGGATCCTTCCGGGCAAACAAGAAATCTGCAGTGTTCTCGTCACCTGCTGCAGGATGCCTCCCTCAGCCAATCCTGCTGGCTCCCCATGCAGGATAATCGGCACTTCGATAATAATCTTCCTGTCCATGGAAATGGCATAAAAATCAACATGCAGAATACTGCGTTTCACCGGATCATACTGGATCTCTTTGATCATAGCCGGCCTGCTGTTGCTGCCGTCGCCATTGTCAATGGTGAGATCGATAAGCACATTTTCTCTCGTTCCCGTGGTAAGCAGCTTTTCCAGTTCAGCCTTTTTTACCTGCAAAGAAACAGGCCCCTGTTCTCCTCCATAAAATACTGCCGGAATCAGTCCCTGACGCCGCAAAGCGCGAGCCACCCCTTTGCCTGTGGCGGTTCGCAGCTTTGCATTCAGCGTAACCGTCTCCATATTTCCTCCTCAATTCCGCGGTCTTCCCAGGCAGGTAGCCGAGCAGTCAGACCTGCTGTCTACCACCACACAGCACTGATGGCTTTACTGGCAACGCAATCCCCTCAGCATCGTTGTCAGACGAACAGAGAACTGACTGAATCATTCAAGTGAGTCCTCTTGATGGCCTCGCCAAGCAGCCTGGCTATGGAAAGGACCTTGATCTTTTTGCAATTTTTAGCCTCAGGCCTGAGCGGGATACTGTTGCTCACAATGAGGTTCTCAATGGGAGAGTTTTCAATCCGCTCAATGGCAGGCCCTGAAAGCACCGGATGGGTGCAGCATGCATTGATGGAACTCGCTCCGTTTTCTGCCAGGGCCTGGGCCGCTGTGACCAGAGTACTGGCCGTGTCTACCATATCATCGAGGATAATGGTCTGCCTACCCTCCACCTCACCGATCGTGTGCATGGCCTTGACCTGCCCGTCTTTGTCTCGCCTCTTGTCGATAATGGCTAGAGAAGCGTCCAGACGCTTTGCAAAGGCACGTGCTCTCTCCACGCCACCCGCATCAGGGGAAACTATAACCAGGTCGTTGCGAAAATGGCTTCGTATGTATTCGAGAAGCACTGGTGCAGCAAAGAGATTGTCTACGGGAATATCGAAAAACCCCTGGATCTGGTTTGCATGCAGGTCAACGGATATCACCCGGTGTCCACCGGCAACAGTGATAAGGTCTGCCACCAGTTTGGCACTTATGGGGACCCGCGGGGCAACCTTTCTATCTTGACGCGCATAGCCATAGTATGGCAGCACTGCGGTAATTCTCCAGGCAGAAGCCCTCTTTAGAGCATCAATCATCACCAGCAATTCCATAATGTTGTGGTTCACCGGTGCGGAGGTCCCCTGAATCACGAAAACATCCCGGCCACGAACATTTTCGCCTATTTCAACCAGTATCTCCCCATCGCTAAAGGTGGACACCTCTGCTTTGCCAAGCGGAATCTGGAGGTAATTGCAGACCTCCTCCGCTAGCTTGGGGTTCGAGTTGCCGCTGAATAATTTGAGTCGATCGAGCATCATCCTCTAGGGCACGGAAAAGAATATACTGGTGACGAGATCACCCTGGCAAACACGCCTTGTCTCACCAAATTACCGCTTTACTGCACACGTGTGAACAAGATATATCCTAGCCGCCCCTTCCAGGGACAGACGCTCACGCGCACAATTGGCCTCTTGCCGGGACGAGAACAGACCCAGCAGGGTTGGACCGCTACCGGTCATAGTTACAACACGGGCTCCAGCGCGGCGAAGTTGCTGTTTAATTTTGCTGAGTTGAGGAAAACTTCTAAAAATGAGCGGTTCAAAATCATTTTGTAGAGCCAAAGGCCATTTCTCAACATCCAGCTGATCTTCCTCTACATCTCCAGCCAACCAGCCGCTCATCGCTCTAGAAAAGAGATCTATAGAATTGTAAACTTTAGACCTATTCGCCCCTGTTGTCAATGTTAAATTCTCATAGGCCCAGCGGCTGGACACTCGAAAGTTAGGATACACCACAAGTGTCCATAATCTAGGGAAGAATGGCAGAGGAGTGAGGCGTTCACCTATGCCCTCAGCTAACGCTGCACTTCCCAGAAGGAAAAAAGGAACATCGGCACCAAGCCTGACAGCAAGATGGTGCAGCTCTTCCCCACTGCAGGGGCAGCCCAACAGCTCATTGACGCCGAGTAGAGTGGCCGCCGCATCGCTGCTGCCGCCGCCTAGCCCGGCTCCAACCGGAATGTACTTGGTAAGTTCCACTTGCACACCATTTTTGAGCGAGCAGTAGTCCAAAATGCAGCGAGCAGCTTTGTATACCAGATTTGTTTCACCACCGGGAAGACTATTGTCCGAGCCCTGCAAATGGATACCATCATCG
The DNA here is from genome assembly GCA_019309045.1 of Deltaproteobacteria bacterium. Lineage (NCBI taxonomy): Bacteria > Pseudomonadati > Myxococcota > Myxococcia > Deltaproteobacteria bacterium. The sequence goes on from JAFDGZ010000110.1 coordinate 7,705, forward strand.
CACAACTGCACGCGTAAAATGTCGTGCAGACTCAACGGCACCATGATGGATTGGATCTCATGATAGCCGTCTGTTCTCTTGTAAAGGACTCTCAGTCCCAGGTTGACTTTGGCAGGGGCCAACAGTGTGACCTCGGGGTATCTACTTGGTTTTTTGGACATAGCGAAGCCGCAGATCATAAAGGATATGCTTGATGAGATTCTCCTCGTCCCTGGTAAGATTCCCCTTGGTTTTTTCCTCTAACATGGCAATGAGATCAATAGTCTGTTTGGCCATGGGCAGATCTACTTCTTGTTTGCCGGTGGCAGGATCAGGATAGTCACCCAGGTGCAGGAGCGCCGAGGTGTTTAAAGAAAAAATAAAGGTGGAGAAGTTTATTTCCGGAAGCACCGTCTGGGTGGACTCCT
>JAFDGZ010000111.1 GCA_019309045.1 Deltaproteobacteria bacterium
CCTCTCTTTTTCAGTATCTCTTTTATCTGCTCCAGGGTGAGGTAGCGCAGATCCTGGAGCACCTCCAGGATCCTCTTTCTTTTCTCCAGCTTTCTGTGGACCTTGCGGGCATAGTCCAATTGTTTTTCGTCTATGGCCCCTTCATCCAGCAGAATCTCCAGAATAGAGCTGCCGCTTTCCCTGCCCTGATCAGACCTCTGGTCAGCCCTGGGCTTTTCATTGCCCTGGCTGGTTGCCGCTGAACCATCGCTCTTGTCCGCAGCTTCTCTCCAGAAGTCCACCAGAGTGCGGCCGTTTCTGCTCTGCCCGTTGCCTCCAGTCAGCCATCGGGCTATCTTTTCCACACAGGTGCTGGCACTGCCCTGAGGGAAAAGCTGCGTGAAGGGCCTTTGCCTAGAAACCGCCACGGGCACATTGTCATCCTGGATTATGTAGCCGGCAGCAGCAATTTCTTCTCCCAGATATTTCTTCGTCACCTGTTGCAGTTTGCTGAACACCCGCTGCGCTCCTCCAGCAGAGCGCACCATATTGACGATGATGTTGATGGGCCTGGTGCAGCCCTTTTTCCTCAGCGTCTTGATGAGGGCATAGGAGTCAGTTAGAGAAGTGGGTTCAGGCGTTACTACCACCAGAATTTCGTCTGCTGCAGCAAGGATGCCGGTGACATTGCGGCCTATGCCAGCAGCCGTGTCAATAATCATGAAATCATAGGGCGCCAGAGCCCTGAAGCTTTCCACCAGCCGAGAGCGCTCCTGGGGACTCAATTCCCCTGGGTTGTCCACGTCCGAACTTCCTGGAATGATGCAGGTACCCTCGGGCCCTTCCACCAGTACCTCGGTCAGTTCCTTTTCGCCGGAGATCACGTGGCCAAGATTCCACTGCGCCTCGATACCCAGGAGAATATCCACATTGGCCAGGCCCAGATCGCAGTCGAGCAGACAGACCCGTTTTTGCGCTCTGGCAAGACTCAGGGCGAGATTGACGCAGACATTGGTTTTGCCCACACCGCCTTTGCCGCTGGCCACAGCAATTACCCTGGTACCCATGTTTTCGCCGTTCGTTTCAGTCATCAGCACACACAAAGCGGGCTGCAGGGGCCTGCGCCCGGCCTGCGCAAGTGAACTTTCCCTGTTGCCTCGACTCGCAGTCCTTGTCTCCTTATCGGCAGTTTGTGGAAAATATATAAAAAATTCACTGTGCTGCCGATGATCTCCTCTATCCTTACCTTATCCAGCATGCCTCCCTTGCCTGCCCACAGTATCACTTCACTGCGGCAAGACTTCCTCGGCCACCGGGCGCCTTTTCTTCCAGCCGGCGATAGAGCACTGCCCTGCCAAAGTCAGCCACCAGCTCATAGCCTTGCAGGAACCCTGCCGAGGCCAGAGGATAGCGGCCGAGCAGGCGATCTCGGAATTTGTTCTTGCTGACCACCACATAAGAGACAAAAAGTCTAGGGGCTGAAAGTGCTGTCTCGAACTCATACTCATACGGCAAGAGGAACCTCTTTGGGTCGCCATAGAGGTAGACCAGACTGTAGAGTGTAGTGTCGTCCAGGAGAACGCGCCCTTTGCTGCCGAGCCGCTCAAGCAGCTCCAGATCATTCTGCAGATTCTGAAAATTCCCATGTCCATACAGGGCTCTGGCAAAGCCCTTCTCCTCATCGCTGCCATGCTCCAGTGGCAGGATGAAGCTGACTGCCAGGGACGTACAGAAGCAGAGGGTGAGCAGCCACACGGTCCATTTCCTCTCCCTGAGCAGTACATCTTTGCTGGCAATCAGGACAGCAGTCGTCAAGAAAATTGCATATTCGATGGTCTCACCGCTGAAACTGCCCAGATAGATTCTCAAATAGGCAGTCAAGAGCGGGGCCAGCAGAATGAGATGCAGATAGTGGAACAATCTTTTTCGCAGAAACAGGGAGGCAAGCAGCACCATAAAGTAGGGCATGATCAGCAGGAAATTTCGCTGCAACTCGCGGCCGAGCACAGCCAGCGCCGCGGCTGCATTGCCCACGACAGCCTGCAGGTTCTGGCTCCCCGCTGCTGCCCCCTGGGTTGCCCGCTGAAAATGGAGAAAATAGAAGGCGTCACCCATGAAAACATAGTTCAGATAGAGCCAGGACAGCGCAAAAAAAGCCATGGGAAAGCAGAGCACCAACCACACGGTTGTCAGAGAGCTGTTGCGGCAGCGGACAATCTGCACCAGAGGCAGGAGAAAAAAACCCACCAGGAGAAAACTCTCGAAGCTCACATAAAACAGGGCGCCGAAGACCATGCCTGCCAGCAAGAGATGGATGCTCAGATCTTGCTCAGCGTACCTGAGCAGGGCATACACTCCCAGCGAAAAGAGGAGGACGAACAGGCAAACATTGCTCCGCTGGGTGAAGAGAAAGAGAAACATGGGCGAGAGGCAGAGGTAGCTGAAGAGCAACAAAGAGAGCATTCTGGCTGCCGCCCCCTTTTGGCAAAATGGAGCAGATTTTCGCAGAAAGCCGAGAAAGAGGCTTGCTGCTGCTGCCCCCACCAGGGCAGTCCCCAGGAAGGGATTGCCACAGAGTAGGGTGAAGGCATATGGCAGGGGTGGATAGACAAAGCCAAGGTTCTCAAGACGTGGAGGATTCCCATGAAACACCAGCAGACACTTTTCTCCCAGGAAGAGAGAAGTTCTGGCAGCGTAGCCCCTGGTAAAGAGCCAATGGTTTATGGCTGCATAGCCGACAAACAGGGCAGCGCCTGGAAGCAGGAAGAGACCTGAGAATCGTCTACCCCTCTCCTCAATGCACTGGTTTTGGCATGCGGCTGATTCCATGTGTGGTCTTTTCCCAGTAGAATGGTTTCGAAAAAAGCTGCCAGAGTGCCTTGTAGGCGGCAACAGAATGAAAGAAGAGCCAGTAGAGCGGATTGAGCAGGGCATAAGGTACATGTCCATAGAGTTTTCTTCTGAATACCGCCATCATGTTGAGATAAATGCCCATGAAGTTGCCAATGATAAGGTTGTAGAGGCCCAGATAGGTCAACAGCGGCGGGAACAAGGGATCCAGCACCTTGCTCTGTGTTGCCAGCCAGTAGAGAAAAATGGCCCAGACAATGGGATTGATCAGAAAAGTAACAGGTGTCCCTCCTATGAAGAGCTGAAAGGCGAGCCACTTTTTTATGCCGAGCTTTTTCAGAAGCTCCCAGGGATGTCTATTGAACACCAGGGCAGTTTGAATATAGCCTTTTATCCACCTGGACCGCTGCCGGATCCAGTTGCCGTAGCGGGAATTTGCCTCTTCATAAGTGGTTGAATTGATCACCCCCACAGTGAGCCCATTGGCTGAGCCACGAATTCCCAGATCAGCATCCTCTGTCACGTTGAATGGATCCCAGGCCCCGAGAGCTTTCAGGTGCTTCACCTGGAAGTGGTTGCTGGTTCCTCCGAGAGGAATGGGAAGCTGCAAACGGTCGAGCCCGGGCAGCAGGTAGTCGAACCAGTAGGAGTATTCCAGTGTGAACAGACGGGTGATGAAATTCTCATTAGCATTGAAATAGTTCAGGGCAGCCTGGAAGCAAAGGTGTGAGTCGCCGTGCTTGTTGAAGGCGGCTACTGCTTTTCTCAGTTGATCCGGCTCTGGAATATCTTCTGCATCATAAATTGTAAGGTAGGTGCCCCGGCAAAAATAGACTCCATAATTGCATGCCTTTGGCTTGGTCTTGGGAAAGGTGTCTGGAATAATTACAAAGCGCCAGTTGCCTGGAGGCTGGGCCTTTTTGGCCGCCTCCAGTGTGAGTTGATCATTTTCCTCGAGCAGCAGGAGAACATCCAGCTTGTTGGGGGGGTAGTCAATTTTTTTCAAGGAATCAATGAGGGTGGGCAGCAGCTCAGGCTCACGGTAAACGGGTATCAGCACTGAATAGGGCGGCAGATCCTTGTCATCCAGGGCGGCAATGTCCTCTGGAGTTATTGGTTCGCTCACCTCGCACCTGGCTCCCACCAGACTGAGGAGCAGCCTGAAAGCCACGGTAACGAAATAGAACATCTGCATCAAGAGAAAGATAAATATGAGAAGCGAAACCGCGTCCACATAGAGCCAGACCAGGCCAGCCAGCAGCAGGCATCCCATGGCCACGATTTGAGAGGTGGTAAAGACGCGCAGAGCACTCTCTTCCGGGTTTCGATAAAAGAGGCCATAGATTGATGCGTCTATCAGGGTCTCACGGTAATAGTGGTCAACAATACGAATGAGATCCAGGTCTGTGATGACCCACTGTTCTATATCCGCCACCGAAAACTTGCGGCGAAAAAACTCCAGGCAGCGCTCGTTTTCAGGAAAGTCTGTGAGCAGAGTCAACCTGTCGCCCTGCAGTTTCACCGGAATGCCGTGATTGTTTATGAGTTCTTTATGCGGCACTCTTTTCATCAGACTGCAGTCGAACTGCTGCTCGAATTCAGTGAAATCAAGGTTCCAGAAAGACAGCTGAAAGTGAGCTGCGAGTGAGTGGAACAGATCGAGCCGGGATATGATCCCCTGGCTCATGAGAATCCAGCCTAGTCTGCCGCCAGTGGTTTTCTGCAGAGTGAGGGCCTCCTCGAGCTGCTCTGGTGTGAGCCTTCCAGACTCCACCAGGATCTCACCCAGGAGTCGCTTTTTGCCGATCTCACTTGCTGTGGCTACTTGACAGTAATCCATAGGCTGCCGTAAAAACCTCCCCCTGCACCGGTATCTTCTCCCCACATGTGCCGGTAGTAAGCCAGCACCAGGGAGCAATTCGGTCTCAGTCGCAGTCGCCCTCCCAGGGAAACTTTCAACAAACGATAGTTGGGTTCCACCGTGATGTTGGTGCCGATATTTTTGTTGCTGCCATTATTGAGGCCGTAGTGAAGTTCTGCCGCACCAAGGAGCTGAAAATGCTCCCAGATATCCTGTCCGAGCATCGCATAGGAACGGATCTGCTCAGCAGGATAACCAAAATAATGACGAAAGCCGACACCACCTTCGACAAAGCCGTACCTGTCAGCCCACTGCAAAGAGCGGCCATAGAACATGGCCAGTTCCATGCCAAAGCGATCATAGCCGAGGCGTGGATCCTCATCCAGATCGTACCCTGTAGGGACAATAACGGTGGTTTGCAGGGAAAGCACCTGTGGAGGTTGCTGCAGGAGCAGCCGTCGCCAACCGCATTCCACGTCCGTCAGACCCGAATTCGAGCTGGAGGGTTCAGCCGCGTTGTCTGTGAGCCAGTCATAGAACAGATTCAAAAAGAGGGTGTCCTGGCTGGTGATGCCGTACTCAATATAGGGGTTTATCTCCTTTTTCTTGAACTTGCCTCCCCTCTTCTGGCTGTTGCCGCTGTGGTCGAAGAACCTGCTGGTCTCATAGTAGTAGTACTGCAGAGCAACAAACATCTCGCCCTTGTCTCTCACCCAGGCGCCAGCCCGGGCTCCGGTTGGGGCGGCTATGACAACGGCAACTGTCAGGACAAATACCCACCTAGTCAACTTTTTTCCGTCCTGTCATGGTTCTTTGCAGATAAATGAGCAGCAGCAGCCCCAGGGTTCCCAGGAAAATGCTCACTGCCAGTTTGTAGCGAACCCAGTAGTACTCCCAGCCCTTTCTGTGAGGGTAGACAATGCGGAGCTTGCGGCCAACCTGGGCCGTATACCAGGTTCCTTGCTTTTCTATGGCCACATTGCCGCTGCTGAGCTTCTTCAGGTCCGCCGCCGTGAGCACCAAAGCCTGCCTGGCTCTGCTGCCGACCCGGCAATGAGCGAGCACCGGTATCTTGCTGTCGGTTTCAAAGGCTTGCAGCAGATGCACAGTGTCGCTGAGAGCCACGCTGACAAGGACTTTCCCTGTCATTGGATTTGTCACCTGAAAGCTCTTGGAAGCGTCTACTATGGGATGAAATCTGAGAAGGTCCTCTGGTTGCAGACAGAGAATTGCATAACGGTACTCCGCAGACAATGGATCTCCGGCGAGATGCAGGCTAATATGGACCGGTTGTTTCTGAATTTGCCCCATGAGCTTGACAATGGCCGCAGCTGGCCCATAGTAATCAGGCGTGAGCTGCGACAGCACCACTACACCTTGCCCCACAAAACGGCCTGCATAGTCGCCTACTGCACCAAGGACATCACCTGCCAAGCTGTCGACATAGAAGGCTGAATCTGCCAGCACCGATGCCTCCTTCTGCGGCATGAAGCCAGTGCAGTCTCCTTGCTCTGGCTGAGAAGAAAACACTATCTCCAGCGTGTTGGAAGTGTGCAGATACCGCACTGGCAGCTCAACAGAATGATTCCTTATGCCTCCCTGGCCCTCGAGCATAACGCTTTCCAGCAGAATGCCGTTGAGCCTCACTTTGAGATAACCCCTGTCTTCAGCGAATATGGGGGTGTGGGCATAGACGAGCAAACAGGAAAGCCTGCCAGGAGCACCACCCAACTGGGAGAGGTTGAAGGGGATCGTTGCTGTCAGATCTCCAGTACCCCGCATTTGCTGATCAGCGAGTCCCAGTTCTGCAAAGCTCACCTCAGCAGAAGGAGCCGCCGCTGACGAAGAAGCCTCCTCGACGGCGTGAACATCCACAGCAGCAGCAGCAAGAACAGCAGCGAACCTGCCTGCCAGTACCCTGGCTCCTCGTGGAGTCAGGTAGAGGCTGCTGCCCACCACCTTCAAGTCCTGGGGAAACTCCCCAATAAAGACATTTTTCCCCTTCCATGTGGGAAGGCCGAACACCACAGTAGTCTTCAGGCTGCTTCCGGCCATGCCTATGAGCGAAGAAACTTGCAAAGCAGTTTCAACATTGGCCCGAGTCTCCTTTTCGAGAATCAGATGAAACACCCTGCGGTAGTCATGAAAGAACTCATTGACAGCTAGAACAGGGCCTTGGGAGTGAACCTTCAGAAAACTGGAGTTTTCTACGAGGAGCCAGCTGTTGCCGGAGGCCTCGTCAACACAGCGGTTGCCGGTGATCCACAGGTATCCCCTGATCTCAATATTCAGGGTGTCACTGGGCGGGTTCGATGCAGACAGGGAGTCCAGTGGAATCTCGATGCTGGCTTCGCTGCCGAGCTTTTCTACAAAGCTGGCGAACAGAGGTACGGAGTTTACAGTGATTTCAATTGTTGAGCGCGGCGCCAGCAAAGGCGACAACCTTAAATGGAGAACAAGGCTGCTGCCTGCAAAGAGAGCCCCAGGATACCAGGGATAAGACAGGGCTGCATAGCTGTTGACTCCCCGCACCAGAAGACCCTGCTCATAGCCCAGGTCTTTCAGGGAGATATTGAAGAGAGCAGCTCTTTTTTGTTGCAAGGCATTGTCAGCTACAGCAATGATCTCACTGCTGTGGAACCTGCTGCCCAGGCCTTTCAGGAGCAATTCTGCTTCCTGCCGGTGCCAGAAACAACCCAGCACTACCTGGAAACCCCGGGCAGTGTGCACCAGAGCAACATCACTGTAGGAAGGCATCTGGCCAAGGATTTTCTCTGCCTTCTTCTCTGGCATGGGCCCGGCTATTTTGACTGCGTAGACAGTGTCGGCTGCCACAATAGCCGGCTTCGTTGTCATCAGAGTGAAGGCCAGCAATCCAATGAAGATCTTTGCAGGTAGAACTCTTGAATTCAACAAGGAAACTCTTCCTCTTTTAACCACAGTAACAGTCCAGGGCATCACATGAGCCGCCAGAAGTTGATAGTGTGAGCAAACTCTGTACCACCTGGACGAGACATTCAGTTATTTATTTTAATTACAGTATGTTAAAAGAATTAGCGCTTCGAGATCAGGGGGCAGTCATACAAAACTGTTGGAAATGAGACATGGCAGATATACTCAGCAAAAATGCGGAAAGGCGCGAATGTTGCAGGGAGTGCAACCACCATATGGCGCCCTTTTACTGGCGCGCATATTATGTTATGGTCTTCAGGTCTTTGGAGATAGGGGACAGAAGAGATGCGATTCTTCCTTAATGGTATCCTTTTGCTCATCACCTTGTTGGCATGTGTCACCGAAAACATCTATCTCCAGCTCTGGCCAGTTCATCCCAAACAGGTCATTCCCATTACCATTCGCTGTGAGCTGCCCTTCACCTTTGA
>JAFDGZ010000112.1 GCA_019309045.1 Deltaproteobacteria bacterium
TCCGGGGATCTTCCACCCCAAATTCCTCATAGGGCGCCTCTGCCCCATTGGTCACAGGCAAGAGAAACGGTTGCGGCCTGACAGTGAAGTGAAAACCGTCATCACTTTCGGCTATGCCAATAATAGAGCGTCCATTGCGCAGATGAGAGCGGAAGAGCATGAGATATCGATCATCATACTTCACCACCCCCGCATTGTGAACTGTCTCCACAGTATACGGCACATCGTGCTTGCTGAGAATAGGATTATGTTCGTACCGCCTGATTACGGCTGAATTCGAGCCGCTCACTGTGAACCTCTGATTTCACCTGCTGCCCTGTACCTGCTAGCGTGGGGGTCAGCACTTCTATGGCAACAAGATCGTCCGTTCCCAGATTCAAGATTTTGAAGGATGTGCCGCTGTGAATTTCCATGGTCTCCCCCCCGGACAAGAGATAGTCCTCGCCCTTCAGAGAAATTGCCCCCCGACCTTTGACCACCAGAAGCTGTACGGCATTGCGAGCCGCAGGAGTAAACGTGGCATGCTGCTGAGAATACAGTACCACCTTTCTGACTCGCATGTCAGGAGCATCTTCAAGAATCCGTATGTACCCCCATTCAGGCTTTTTGTCCGGGGGCCTCTTCGCCAGAATCCTTTCATAGACCCGCAGATAGTCTGCCACCATGCGATTGACGCTGAACCGCTCCTCCACCCACCGTCTACAAGCCCTTCTGCTCAGGCCATCAATGTCGGCCAAACGCTGGACCGCTTCTTCAACGGAGGAGACCAGGAAACCTGTCTTGCCGTCAGCGATCACCTCGGGCATACTACCCCGGTTGAAAGCAACTACGGGCGTGCCGCAGGCCATAGCCTCGATCACTGAAAGGCCGAATGGTTCATTGAAGTTTATGGGATGAAGCAGGGCATAGGCGCCACCAAGCAGTTTATTCCTCTTCTCTGGTCCGGCACTGCCCACATAAATGATCTTCCTGCCGTCCAGGTGGGGCAGCACTTCACGCTCGTAGTATTTTTCATCCTGAATAATGCCGGCAATCACCAGCTTCTTATCTGTACGCCGGGCAATATCGATCGCCTCTCTGGTGCCCTTGTCATGGTGAATCCTGCCGAAAAAGAGGAGGTAGTCGCCCGGATCAGGCCTCAAGGTAAACAGCTTCAGATCGATCCCATGATGCACCGTGGCTATGTAGGTAAGATCCGGGCTCCTGTCCGCATCGCTTATGGAGACATAATAAACTTTATTGTTATATTTCTTGTATACCGGCAGGATGCCAGGAGATGAAAAACCGTGAATAGTGGAGAGTACCGGTGTCGAAGTCATCCTGGTATAGGTGAGAGGAAGATAATCGAAGTGGTTGTGAATAAGGTCGAATTGATCGCCCTGTTCAAACAACTCGGAGATGTGCAAGCACTCCCAGACCTTGGCAATAATACTCTTGTCCTCTTCGTAGCCGCGAGGGCACACACCTATGAGTCTGGCCCGGGTATGAGAGTCCCTGGTGGCAAACAGGGTTACATCCACCCCCCTTTCCACCAGTCCCTCAGTCAGAAGAGAGACAACGCTCTCCCACGGTCCATAGTGTCTGGGCGGCGTGCGCCAGGCAATGGGAGAAAGCATGGCTAGCCGCATGGTTTTTCACTCCTATGAAGCACTCTGTTTTTTGAGCCAACAAAGAAGCTCCGTCAGGCTTGCTGTGGCCAAAGCGATGCAGGTGTCAGCACCGCCGTAGTAGAGCCGCAGCGTGTCTCCTATCAGTGTCCAGCCGCAGGGAAACACTACCTTGTCAACGTCACCAAATACCTCGTAGTTTTCTTCGGGACCGAACACCCACTCATCTGAGCGAGCAATCACCTTGCAGGGATTCTCCAGATCCAAAAGGGCCAACCCGAGGCGATAAATGGAACCGCTGGCAGTGGAGCGAACCCCGTGGTAGAGAATGAGCCATCCCTGCTCTGTCCTGAGAGGCGGCGGCGACAGACCAATCTTATTGGCATCCCACCAGCCACCCTTTCTGGCCCTGATGAGAATGCAATGATCACCCCAGTGCTTGAGATCAGGAGAAAAGGAAATCCAGATATGAGCCCCAGTGGCAGGGAAGGTGGAGACTGGCCTGTGGATCATGGCCCAACGTCCCTTGAAACGCACGGGGAACAGAGCTGCATCCTTGTCTTCCGGGGGCATAACCGGCCCCAGACGCTTGAACTGGCGGAAATCATCAGTGGTCGCAAGAGAAACCAGCGGCCCTCCTGGAGAATAGGCTGTATAGGCCACCGCCCAGAGTCCACTCTCCTCCATGTAGGTGATTCTGGGATCCTCTATGCCCCAGAGTTCTTCTGGATGGTTCTCAGGATCAGGAGCCAGGGTAGGCTTCTCATCCATCCGCCAATCGTGCACGCCGTCGCTGCTCCTGGTAACAGTCAGGTGCGAAATACCCCGCCGGTCCTCCACCCTGAGCAAGAGCACTGTCTCCTCACCCACCATAGTAGCCCCGGCATTGAACACTGTGTTGGCAGCGTAAGGAAGATCCTCTACCGTGATAATGGGATTCTGCTCATAACGATGAAAAAGTTCTTCGGCTTTTGTGCTCTCCATCTCCTAAACCCTCAAAACTCCGGAGCCAGTACAACCGGCTTCTTTGACCGTTTGGCTGTTCGCGCCAATCTATAAGCCTGGTTGTATTGCTGGACAACTATCTCCCACGACACAACCTCATCGAGATATCTCTTCAAATTTTCACCAAGCTCCATTCTGAGCTGCTCATCGCAGGCCAGGCGAATCACCTTCCTGCGCAGCATTTCCTTGGTGGTAAAAAGCAATCCCCCCTCGCTCTCGAGAGTCTGAGCAGTAAGCCCCTCCATGGGAGCTGTAGTGATGTAAGGCTTGTTGAGAGCAATAACTCTTGCCAGGGTGCCGGACTGGGTTTCGTCCGTAGAAGGCAGCACAATAAAATCGCAAACCGCCATCATTTTGTAATAGATGTCACCTCTCGGCACAAACTCATAATAGTGAGCAATGCCTTTTCGTTCCAGACGCAGCACCTCCGATTTCCACTCCTCGTAGTCATTCTTGTGGTGGGGATCCCTTATGGTGCCTGCAGCCAGTAGATCCCACTCCTGACCACACGACTGCCTTATCTCCTCATGTATTTCCCCCCACATGGAAAGAAGAATGTCCCACCTCTTATTGGACTGAATCCAGCCGATCATGCCCACCACATGCGCTGCCAGTCCCATTTCTTCCAGACCCAGCTCCTGCCTCAACTGAGGAACTTCATGTACGCCCCACCGTTTGTCCGGCCTGGCGCCATGAGGCACCACCATAATGTTCTGAGGTGTTGCCCAGCCATAGCCCGGAAAAATCCAGTCCAGCCGCCACTTCTGATAGTGGCACTTGAACAACACCACGTCACTACGCTGACAAAGGTTGTAAATGAAGTTGGCTTCCACCTTCCGGAGACGTCCGTGAACCGTGTGTGGTTCCACTACAGTCGGATAATCGCTTATTGCCTCCAGTAGAGTGAGAAAGCCCTCATTGTTATCTCCGATGCCGCGATGATCCACGTATTCATAAAGGCCATACTCATGTTGCAGATGTACTGCATATGGCTGCAGTTCTGTTATTTTCTCAGCAACCGGCTTCCACCAATCGTGTCGACTCATGTCAATAAGAGGGAATACCCCTCTGCCGCGACCGTCTGTGTGGCTTATGACCAGGACTTCACGCTGTGGATTTGCCTTCTGGATAAACTCTCGGGCTTCTTCAGTAAAAGTAGCTATACCGCACAACCGAGGCGGGTAAGAACTGATCATTACGATGGGTCCTGAAGCCATATGATCCTCTGGTTTTCCGGCAATCAGCAACTCTGCTTGCTGCTCCTCGGAGCTGTCAGGCGCCTAGCGCCACGGCTGCCATGCCCCGTTTCGTCAGCTGGCAGGTACAGCGGTTTTTTTGCCGCAACCGTAAGCGAATGCCTATATGGACTTCGTCACCGTAGCCATAACCGAGTGTTCATGACTGGACAACGCAGGCTAAAGCCTGCGCCTACCAACATGTTGCCAGGACCTCAGCGAATAACTGATAACTGATAACCTCAAACATCCTTCCCAATGGAAAATGCTTTTCCCAGGTATTTGCCGACTCCATGATAACTGACGATTTCAGGACCGAAGATAATCGGTTTTATCCTGTCTATTTCGGGCAAGCCGTGGCTGCCGATTACCTCCTCGTCCGCCTTCACATCAACAATCTCTCCTATGAACTGCGTGTGCAGGCCGATTTCCACTGTCTTGATGAGCTTGCATTCCAGAATCAAGGGAAACTCTTCCACAAAGGGAGCATCCACATATTGGCCTCTGACAGGGGTGAGGCCGGAAGCCGCAAACTTGTCTTCCCGCTTGCCTGAGGCAATACCAAAGTAATCCACCACCTTCACGTGCTCTTCTGACGGCACGTTCACTGTGAAGGCTTGCCTGTTGACAATGTTGCCATACGAATACGTTGCTCGCCGCAGGGAAACCCCGATACAGGGCGGTTTCGAACAGCAGATTCCTGCCCAGGCGGCTGTCATCACGTTGGGCTTGCCCTGATCGTCGTAGGTGCCAATCACCCACACCGGTGTGGGGTAAGCCACGGTCTGGGCCCCAATGGATTTCTTCATGTTCACTCTCCTTCCCTGGCCACTTCTGAAGAGTAGTTCTCTTTGCTGGACGCTGCAGTGATACGGCCCGAAGTCACCTCTTCTTTTTTTGCTGTACTGCCTCCTTTCATGGTGGGCTTCTCTATGCTCATGAAGATCTTGCCGTTTTTGAAAATAGTCACTGTTCCAGTGGATTCAGAAATCACTATGGCAGTGGCCTTGGTAACCTCGGTAATGGCAGCTGCAGCTGCATGTCTCGCTCCCCATCCCTGCGGGAATTCTTCATGCTTGCTGGCCACGTTCAGATATCGTCCTCCAGCTATTACTATGCCGCTCTTGCTGATTACAAAGGCACCGTCGATGGAGGAAAGTTCTTTTATGGTTTCTCTGGTTTCCGGGTGAAATATAGACCTCTTTTCTTCTGGATGGCCCTCGAAGGGATTGAAGATAAGCTGGCGCGACAAACGCAAGACTTCCTCGTGATCTCCAAGCACGAAAATCGTCCCAACCGGCTTGCCCTCTCTTCCTTCGTTGGCAAGTTCTATGGCGAGGAAAAGGAGAGATTCGAAAATGGCGGCTTGAAGATCCTGGCTGAATTCAGACGTCTTGACCGGGGTGAGCAATTCAAATTCCTCCCCCACTTCCACCACCATAATGGTATCCACCGTGTGGCTATCTTTAGGCCCGGTGAGACATATGAGAATATCTCCCATCTCGAGAAGCCCCTGGGAGAGAGCAGTGATTACGGCTATTTTGACCCGGCCCACACGATCCAGCTCGATCTTTGGCACCCGCAAGGTGTCGAGAGCCAGCTCATGGGCGCACTCACTGCCTGCGCCATCTTTCTGCACCAGAATCGGCCTCACAGTACTGTCTAGTCTGGTGAGTGCAGTAAAATCGTGCAGGCAGTCAGCATAGATCAGCACCGCTCTCGCCTGAATAACCTTTGCCAGATCCAACGCCATATTCAGCATGTGCGAGGTAACATCAATCATGAGGTGCTATCTTTCCTTTTTGTTGGGCAACTCATCAGCGCCTGAATTCTTGTTTTTCTATTATACAGTTCTCTGGGATCTGCCTGGCCGCAAGGCCTCTTTCTTTTTTACCTCATACTCCCCAGCTGCAGCTTCTCCTGGCCCCACCTGCTCTGTTCTCTTGCCGGTCATGGCAAGCACGCTCTTTGCCTGCATCTTGGCGGAGTCACTGGCCGCTGTCTCCTCCATGCCCAGGTAGGCGCTCTGCTGCGCCAGGGTCAGCAAAGCAATGAGAAAACAGATGGTGGATTCTGCCCCCTGATTCAGGCTTATGCCGTCTGAGTCGAGCCCATCGGCACAGGCTGCCGTCTCAAAATCATACAGAGGCGCCTTGAGTCGATTCTTGCCAAGAAACCAGGCAAAGGCTGCCTGGGCCAGTTCCAGATATTTTTCCTCTGTGGTGATCTGGTAGGCAGTAGTGTAGGCCTCCACCAGGTAGCCGGCATCAATGGGCTGTTGACCGAAGATCGCCTTTTGCCCATCTCGTGGATACCAACCCTCATTTCCCACCAGGTCGAACATATTGCCGTCATACTGTATGGCAGTGAGAAAATCGAGAGATTCCAGGCCGGTCTTGAGATAATCATCCTTTCCGGTCACCTGGTATGCCAGCAAAAGTGCCTGTGGAAGCTTGGCGTTGCCGTAGGTGACCACAGGTTCAAACCATTGCCACTGTGCTTGACGACACTGTTCGTACTGGGCCAGGAGCCGATCAGCCAGAGCCACCAGGCGGTTGCGCATACCTCTCGCCCCGGGATATCTCTGCAAGAAACCGTGCAGGCCACAAATCGCATAGGCCATACTCCTCGGGTAGTGGAGAGACATGTCGGCCACGGCCCTGTCAAACACCTGTCGAGCAAATGCTCGAAAGCTCTTGTTGGGACCAAACCTGACTGCACTGCCAAGCCCCCACAGCACCCGACCAAAGGTGTCCTCGCTGCCCTCTTCATCAAGAAAATTGCGGCGAAAATCCATAAAATTATGAAACCTGCCATTGTCCAGCTGGGCATCGCCAAGGAAGGCAAGATAAATCCTGGCCAATCTCAGGGCCTCCGGATCCTGTTTTTGCTGGTAATACATGAGAACTGCCGCCAGGGCCCGGCCCACATCATCTGCAGAATAACCGTGTTTGCGCTCTGGAATGCCGCACCGTGCATGTTGGATCAGTCCAGTGGTATCAGTAAGGGCAATAAGATGGTCCAGGCGCATTTCAGGGAGAGTTGCCCCTCTTCTTCTGTCTGCTCGGATTCTCCTATATTCTGGCAGCGGCACGAAGCTCTGCAGAGACTCATTGAAGAGCTCGAGATACTGACGGGCAACCTCTTTCCAGATCATCTTTCTGCCAAGGTCGTAAGCATTTTTCCGCAGCAGATGCCGCTTCGGTTCATCTTCCACCAGGTCGAGAATAGCCCGGGATATGCCTTCCTGATCCCCAAAATCTACCAGAAGCCCCCGGTCCTCTGCGAGCATTTCCTGAGCATACCAGTAGGGTGTGGAAATCACAGCCTTTCCCATACCCATGGCATAGGCCAGGGTACCACTGACGATTTGTTCTCTGTTCAGATAAGGGGTAATGTAGATGTCACAGGCACCGATAAATTCACAAAGCTCTGCCAGGGTAACGAAACGATTGTGAAAAATCACGTGCTCTTCAAGGCCGAGCTCACGCACCTGCTGTTCCAGACGAATGCGGTATTGCTCGCCAAACCTGCGTTTGATTTCTGGGTGAGTGGCTCCCAGTACAATATACACTATGCGTGGATACCGCTCGACAACCCGGGGCAGAGCGCTGATTACGGTCTCGATCCCCTTGTTCGGATTCAATAGGCCAAAGGTCAGCAGGACGATGCGGCCTTCCACATGGAACTTGTCCTTGTAATAATTTGGATCCACAAAAGGAACATCTGGAATTCCATGGGGAATGAAGCGGATCTTCTTTTCAGGTATACGGTACACCTTCTGCAGGAGCTCTACCGCCAGCTTGCTCATGACCACTATGCGGTGTGACAGAGAGCACACCTCTCGAAGGGCCCAGTTGTAACGGGGAGTGGGGTTCTTCAGAACGGTGTGCAGGGTGGTAATAACAGGCTTCTTGAGCTCTGACATCAACTGCAGGATATGAGTGCCCTCTGGACCGCCAAAGATGCCAAATTCATGTTGCAGACTGACCAGCTGCACTCCTGAAAGATTTATGAACTCGGCCGCAGAGCGATAATCCTGCAAGGA